>JAUWIE010000110.1 GCA_030605515.1 Thermoplasmatota archaeon | reverse complement strand
ACTGGTAATGGCCCTCAATGGATAAGTGATGGTATTAGTAACGGTGCATTATCATTTGATGGAATTGATGACTATGTAGACTGTGGAAATGATGCAAGTTTAGATCTAGCTAATGAGATCACAATTTCTGCATGGGTTTACCCACGTAGTTTCTCTACTGTAAGTCCATATATTAGTGGGATAGTATCAAGACATGCAGCAGGCTTTTCTACAGGGTACTCCTTGAGGTTTGGAGATGTAGGCTTAGATAATAACAAACTACAATTCATGGTAAATGGCGTTAAACTTCAGGGGACTCTAGAACATGAAACTGACACGTGGTATCATATTGTGGTAACATATGATAGAACCTATATGAAACTTTATATTGATGGGGAATTGAATGCTTTCACTGAATACACAGGAGAAATTACGCAATATTATCAAGATCCGCTAGTAATTGGACGTGACTGGAGAATAGATAGTAATAGATATTTTGATGGCATCATTGATGAGGTACAGATTTATAACCGTGCATTATCCAGATATGAAATAAGATAAACACTGGTTACAACAATAACATAGACGATGTATAAAATAGTGAAATTCTAATCAAGAATCATGATATATAAGTTTAACCTGTGTGTTTTAGAGATGTGATAAGTTCTGATTAGAAATTGGTTCTAATCAGCTTTTGGAGAAAGAAATTATTAATTTCAAAAAAACCCTATTTTAGGAGTAAATAACCCTTTGTTTGCTCCTTGTCACCAAAACCCAAAATATTTATTGATACCAATAATATCAACTATTGTGTTTGAATTAATTATTATGTTTATATTTCCAGATTGGACTTTCTATCAATATCTTACAATGTTGGGAATATATATCGGTTTATTTCTTATTCTGATAGGTGTAACAATTAGTTTTAAGAGATGGCTTTGGGATGAAAGACAATATAACAAAATCATGATTAATCCATTCGAGATGCATTTCATTATTCCACCAAGAGGTAAATATAAAATTGATTACCACAAACAAGGTACCATCCCATATAGAGTAGATGAAATTACTATACCAGCTAACTCAAAAGTTATCATATTTTTATGGATAAATCCAAAGATAGATTTGGATATTAGAGAACAACAGTTCGGGCTTGGTGATAAACCAACTAATCCAAAGATTTTGAAATATAATAATCCATTTGTTAGAAAATCTAATGTGCCACAAACTTGGTTTATAGATTGGTGGGATAATTATCATGTTGTGGATAAAATCTCCAAGGGAAAAGATGATGTAATTGTTCATGGATTTGAGATAGAAACTCATAGTAAGGGCAAATATTCATTAGATATTAGAATCAATATTTCATGTGACAGATATAAGAATGTTGAGAAACATAAGACAAATGTGCCAAGAAATAATGAATTGAAGATAAATGTAGTATAAATTTCTCATTGTTTATAAGGAGTACTTTCACCTACCCAACGGGAGAGTTTATAAGGGTTGAATACATTATAAAATTAGCTAAATAAAATTGACCAAAGGGTGCGTGAACACCCTAAGGTCTAGGAGCTGGTATGAATGCTATCAACCCCAAGAGAGAATATAGAAGATGTATGTGATAAACCTTTTTGTGTTGTATGTTATGGAGCTGGAGAAGAGCCATTTGTTAATCCAACTGTAGATGAGCCAGTCAGAACAGAAGATATAATGAAGCGTTTGAATTTGGAATTTCTAAGACCGACGATAGATGAACTGTATGCAGATGCTTGGAGATTCCACTTCGACCCACTAGCAGTGTTGAAAACAATGATTTACTGGAGATTGAAAGGACATAGATTCCTAACAGATGTATTCAATGATTTATTGACAGACCCAACACTAGCAGATACATTAGGATTTGGATTCATTCCAAGCTATCAGCAGTTATATCATTTCATAACCTACAGAATTAACAGCAAAGGCACAAAGAAAGTCTTTGATGTATTACTACAGAAAGTTATCTATGAATGTGAGAAGAGAGATATTCCTATTAGCAAGGAGATAATCATCGATAGTTCTCCATTTGAAAAGAAGAATGATGATGCGACCTACAACACACACTACAAAATCACAGGATATAAATGGCATAATATCAGATGTGTAAGAACAGACATTCCATTAGAGTATCATGTATCTACAATTACTGATTATGATGGTGACTTCTTTGCACCAGTTGTTTATAGATTAAAGATGATTCATGATTTACACCCAAAGCGAGTATTTGCAGATGGTCATTATTCTGATGGTAAGAATCTTATGAGAATGAGAGAATTCTTTGGAATTGAAACAATCTGTCATATCGACAAGAATGCTGTAATAAAACCTGATGCTGATTTGAAGGAATTGAAAAGACAGTATCAGAAGCTATGGGAATCAGAATTATTTGAGATTGATGCAGATATTGAGTATATGAAATGGTTTCTTATGATGCATGATAAGACAGAAATCCTAGAGGCATTTTATCATAATCAGATGTTGATAAAGTATTTGAGAGACCCTGAGAAGTATGAAAAGAAATATGTTATTCGTGAATTGATAGAACACTGTCATGGTAGGGAGAAACGTCTAACAGAGATTAAGAATATTCAAGCAAACAATATTGAGAAGTTTACTGCTCATATTGGTATGCATGTAGTGAGTATTTTAGCATTGGCTCTTGTAAGATTGCAGAATGGAGTAACAGAGAACCTTACCTACAGAGGTGGTTTGGTTTAAATTAATAAGTATTGTCCAATTTGTGGGGGAACTTCTAGAATCAGATGAAATTGAAATCCATAATTCTTGTAAATGTTTAATGATAAATCATTTTACTACCTTAATGAAAGCTTTGCCTTTATCTGTCAAACTATATGTTATTTGTCTATCTTTCATTTGAGACTCAATTAGACCCAATTCCTTTAAATCACGAAGATGTCCATATATTGTTGATAATGGTAATGTAAGACTCAATGCAAGTTTATATCCATGATAGGGTTCTTTTGCAATCTCCAGAAGTATCTTCTTTTTTGTCTTACCGACAAGTTCCATCCTCTGGGTTAATAACTATGGCGAACAAAAAATATATAACGAACATTATCGTTATATATGAACAGGAATATTGGGCGGAGGCAAAGGAATGAGAAGAACAACAATATTGTTTGCTATAATACTATTGTTCATAGCAGTTCAGTCAGTTGCAACAGCAGTAGACTGCGATAAATGTCGTTCAATGTATGAAAGTTTAAAAGTTATGGGATATTCAGAAGAAGAATGTAGAGAAGGAACGCTAATGTATGATAGTGATTGTGCAGACTGTTTTAGTTGGGGAAGTTCTGGTTCAGATTCTGGTTCAAGTTCATCTTCTAATGGCGGTGAATGTTGTGGTGCTACGGCGGCAATAATTCTTACATTTGGTGGAGTGTTTATTGTGTATTATGGGAAAAAACGTGAAATGAAAAGGTGATAATAAAAGAGGAATAAATATGGATAATGAACTATGTGCCGTTGCATTAATTATATTTGCAATTTTTGCATTTATTATGGCATTTTATACAATGTCTCTTAGAACAAAGCGGGGTCTATCACCATTTGCACCTAGTAAAGAGTTATTCGATAAAATGAAAGGAGAGAAAGACAAAGAGACAAATCAAAGAATTGAAGTTAAAAAATGTCCTGAGTGTGGGGCAGAAAATAAACCTGATAGTAAATTCTGTGAAGAGTGTGGAGCTAAAATGAGGTGATTTTATAGGGGAATTTTGTCCTCAATGTGGAAATAAATTAGGTGGAGAACAAAAGTTTTGCCCAGAGTGTGGACATCAACTTTCAATTATTGCTACAATCAAAAAGGAAAATAATCGACCAAAAGGAGGGTTCTGGGATTTAAAATGCATAAAGTGCCATAACAAAGTAACATTAGATGAATTAAAGAAAACCCGACATGGTGGCAAAGATACATATTTGTGTTTAGAGTGTTATGATGAAGCTCATCCAAAAATAATTTGTCCGTATTGTCAAAAATCATTCCGTCCAGCTCAAAAAAGACCAACGAGTACGACAGGAAATATAGCAAGAGGTGCTATATTCTTACCGTGGGGCGTTGTTAGTGCAGTAAAAAACAAGCCATTTGTTCAATGTCCACATTGCAAAATGAAGATACAGCAAGGGTAATTATGAATAAACATCTCATAGTAATTGGAATATCTGTTCTGCTCATTTACGTTGGATTAAGTGAATATATTAGTGATAAAGCCACAGTCAAAATTAAAGAGGAAGGATACATAAAATCAAGGACAAATTAGATGGCTTTTGGTACTATTTCGCCTTCATGTCATTTCTTATGACATGTTTCATTTAGTGCTTCAACTAAACAATCGCAGAATTTATAACCTTCAATAGGTGGTTTTCCCACCTTTAGATTTTTAGGTTTTCTAAGAGAACTTGGTAATTCTATATGAAATGGTGTCCATCTCCCATCAGTTATAGTTGCACTTTGTGTGGCTCGCAAATCAGAAGGAATATCACCAAATATACCACAGGCATTAAAATTTTCCAATTCATGAACATTTGAAAATTTTTCATTCAGTTTAGTTGCTAACTTTTCTGAATGAATGCTATTTTCTCGACTACCTGAAGAAATGACAATATCATAACCAATTTTCTTTTTATCTTTTCCATGTCCATGAATTTCAACCAGAAATTTAGGATCCCATTTGGCAATTTGCATAGAATAATCACTTCTAATATATTTATTCACGTCAAATGTATAATTACAGGCTATAACACTACAGGCATCCAATTTTTCAGCAACATATCTTCCAAGAAAACCAGCATTTTCATCGGATACACGATAATTCCCTTTTTCATTTTTACATCGTAAATGTTCAATTCCTTTCGGAGCATGATGTGGGACTCCTATGACGATGCCTGTATCTTCCCTTTCTTCAATTATCAAAATCGATACTGTAGAACATTCAAGCATTAATTCAGCACTCATACGTTCCTCTCTCATTTGTTGAGCTATAACAGAAATACAATATTTCTAATTTGCCTTCTTCCCCTTTAAATAGCTTGCCATACCTTGTTTTCACATCTTGTTGTAGTAAAATGGAATAGATTTCTAATCAGCTTTTTCGATGAATTTATATATCAGGTGAGTAAATTAGAATTTCACAAAATAATCTTAACTGGAGATCAAATTCTTTAAATACAAAGACGGAGTAATAAACGAAATAACAATTTCAAATATTGGTTTTGATCATTCAGATAATAATATAAACATTGGTAAAAATCCAGGTTATCTTGAATATTTTTTTTGGAATTATTGATAGTGTATGGATATTCAATAGACTGTTAGCTAAATTTGAAATAAGTAAGCATTTGGTCCTATGAGAGATAAAAAAATAATACGGTATGCTCCAATGACATAGATATAATAGAAAATAAAATGAAACAATGACGACCTTGTATTACACCAGTATATTATTGTTTCATTTTTTCAATTTTTTTTCCGTTAATATTAAAAACATAAATTATATACTTTTATTATAATATTGGGGAAATACATTATGAAAAGGAAAATAATTCTTATTATGTTTCTGTTATCAATTTTAATAACTACCCAAGTATCAAATATTAAAGGAGAATATTTAATTCCATGGTCAAGAGTAGCAATAACTGATTTTGAGGTACCTGATGAAGTAAACACCGGGGAAGTGTTTACAATTGATGTAACGATTAAAAATAACAGGTTTTTACCAGTTAAAACATTTGTTCAAATAGACTTATTCGATGGGCTTCTTATACCTATAAAAAAGAATATTGGTGAAGAATCGCATACTTCTATTCGAGGTAGAACATCTGAAATTCTTAGCATTGATTGTATTATTCGTGAGGGAGAAATTGACTGGTATCAGGAGAAATATAATGTTCAAGCGATGCTTTACTTAGAGTTTCCATTTTTTGGAAATGGCATTATTCAAGATATTTCAACTGTTCAAGGAATACATGTAAAAACTAGGTTTCATGAAAAAGACAAGGCTAAAATTGAAAATATACTAGCTCCTGAAGAGATTAAAAAGGATGAAAATGAGTTTGATGTTGTAGTCAATGTCCTTAATGAAGGTTCTTTTGATGCAAATACATATGTTCGTATCGATATGATTGAACGTCCATCTGCTTTTCCCGAGTTTGAAAAATTTGAAATCCTTGAGGGGATGGCAGCTGTTAGAAAAGAACTTGGAAGAAGTAAGCACTATATTATTGAAGATGGTGCAGATTTCAGGTTTGTCATTTCTTGTACTCTTCGTATGACTGAGCAAAAAAAAGAGGAGTTTACAATTGAAGCTGTTCTGATGGTTAATATCGATGGTAAGGAGTATCAGGTTGATACGTCAACTTTTCAAGAGATTTATCATGATCAACCCTTTTTACAGGAACAAAACTACCTGTTACTCATTGGATTATTTATTGGTATAATATTTATTCTATTGCTCATTATCTTAATCATTAGAATAATTTATCCTTTATATCGGATTAAAAGAATCAAGTTAAAAGATGAAAAAAGAAGGATTGATCGGGAAAGATAAACATAACAAGGTTAATAATTAAAATAGAATAACTCTGATTATTTGTGGTATTACTCTATTGAGTCCATGTGAGATCCAAGGGCCGATAATGTTTTTGGTTTTATGTGTTACTATTGCTAAAAGTATTCCCTGAGCAATTGTGCTAAGTATAAATAATTGTGTGAAGTGTCCTGGATGTGCAAGTATAAATGCTAGTATTGAAGTTGTATATGCTACTTTAATATCTGTTAATTTCCAGAGGTATAAAAATAGAACGCCTCTGAAAAGAAATTCTTCGTTAAAAGCTTCAAAGAACATAATAATATTCCAAAATATATCTGTTACACCTTCAGCACCCCAGGACGTAGCTATTGAAATGATGACAGTAATAATTAGAAAGCAAACTCCTAGAAATATGCTTTTTCCAAGGTTCTTTTTTGTTATTCCTAGTTGTGAAATAGCATTTTTTATTGTCCATCTTTCAAAATATAGAATGACAAATAAAGGAAGGATTGTAAATAATATGAGTTTTCCTATGAAATATCCAATAGATGGTACAAGGTTTGATAAAAAAGTAACTAATGGATACAATACAACAATAAGGAGACAGCATAATGAAATAACAGCTATTTTTAGAAAGCTATCTCTTTTCCAAATGATTGAGTATAACAGGGGTATTATGAGAGCTATTAGCATTGGAGCGATTGGAAAGATATTTAAAATCATTATTTTACCTCTTCAGATAGTGTTGAATAAAAGTTAGAGTTTATATTTTTTATCTTTTCTAGGTAATAAGCAACTGTTTTGTGAATAACTGTTATATAATGCTTATTTGTTTTAGTCGCAGAGTTATAGGGCGGTAAAAGTAAACTTTTTATCTCTTAGGGAAGAGTGATAAAAAAAATGAACTTTGATGATATAAAACATGGCATAGTTTTACTCATTAAAAAAGCAGAAACAGAACTACCAGATGATGTGGTAAAAGCTTTGAAAAAGGCATATGAAATTGAAGAGGGTGTCGCAAAGATTCAGATTAAGGCTATTCTTGAAAACATTGATCTTGCGAAAAAATCACAGCGTCCAATGTGCCAGGATACAGGTATTCAGACTTTTTTTGTAAAAGTTGGTGTTGATTTTCCAAATATAAATAAATTAAAAGACTTAATAACTGATGCTGTAAAAAAGGCTACTGTGGAAATCCCGCTTCGTCCGAATACTGTTGATCCATTTAAAGGAGATAATCATAAGGACAACACTGGGGATTATATCCCATATATTACTTGGGATTTTGTTGAAGGCGATAAGGTTTTCATCACTTCTCTTCCGAAGGGTGGCGGTAGTGAAAATATGAGTAAGCTTGGTATGCTCAAGCCAGGTGTTGGTATTGAGGGTGTGAAAGATTTTGTTGTAAATGAGATGATAAATGCAGCAGGAAATCCATGTCCTCCGACAATTGTAGGTGTTGGCATTGGTGGTGGAGCTGATCTCGCGTTGAAACTTGGTAAGAAATCACTTCTAAGACCTGTTGGCATTCGACATGAAGATAAAACAATAGCTGCAATGGAGGAAGAATTAATCAAACGAATTAATGATAGCGGTATTGGTCCTATGGGTCTTGGGGGTAAAACAACTGTGTTGGATGTTCATATTGAAAAAGCACATAGGCATCCTGCGAGTCTTCCGGTTGGAATTGCTGTGCAATGCTGGGCTGATAGAAGAGCACATATGGTTATAAACCCTGATGGGTCTTGGGAGGTGAAATAAAAATGGAATATCATCTTGACATTCCAGCTGGTAAAGATGAGATTAAGAAATTAAAGGTTGGTGACATTTTGTATATCACTGGTAAAATCTTTACAGCTCGTGATGAAGCTCATCATATGATGCTTGAGAAAGATAAAGATAGTCTTCCTTTTAACCCTGCTGAGATGGCTCTTTTTCATTGTGGGCCTCTTATGAAAAAAACTGGTGATAAATGGCAGGTTGTATCTGCTGGTCCTACGACAAGTAGTCGGATGGAGATATTCGAGGATGAATTCATAGAAAAATATGGTATTAACATAATTATTGGAAAGGGTGGTATGGGTAATCGAACTGAGAAAGCATTACAGAAACATATTGCTGTATACACTGCTTATACTGGTGGTGCGGGAGCACTTGCTGCTGATAAAGTAAAAGATGTTCCAGGTGTTTATTGGCTTGATGAACTTGGTATGCCTGAGGCTGCTTGGATATTTGAGGTTAAAGAATTCGGCCCGTTAATTGTGGCGATAGATTCACATGGTAAATCGATTTATAGAGAGCTTAAGAAATAAGGATAATTATAGGTGATGATTTGAATATTGATATTTCAATAGATCCAAAGGAGACATCAACAATAATTAAGGATTTCATTAAAACATATGTTAAAACTTCAGGATGCAAAGGTGTTGTAATTGGTTTATCTGGTGGTGTTGACTCAGCTGTAACTACTATACTTTGTAAAGATGCTCTTGGTGTGAAAAACATAAAATGTGTTTTTTTACCTGATGAAGCTACACCAGAATCTGATCTTAAACATCAAAAGCTATTTGTTAAGAAATTTAACTTATCCTGTGAGGAAAAAAATATTACATCAATTTTGAAACAAATAAATAATCAGCTAATTTTAAAACCAGATAAGTTTGCATTTGCAAATGTTAAAGCAAGAATCAGGATGGTTCTTCTTTTTGAATATGCTAATATGACTCGAAGTCTTGTCTGTGGGACATCTAATAAATCTGAGATGTTAATTGGTTATTTTACAAAATATGGTGATGGTGGAGTGGATATTCAGCCTATTGGGGATTTATATAAAACCCAGGTTTTGGAACTAGCAAAATATCTGAAACTCCCAAAGGAAATGATTATAAAACCTCCAAGCGCTGGGTTGTGGAAAGGGCAAACAGATGAAAAAGAACTCAGGCTTAGTTACCAGGATCTTGATAGAATTCTTGCGGGTTTAGAAAGAAAGATGGATATATCTGATATAGCTCAGAGTGTTGGTGTGAAAGAATCAGATGTTAAACGTGTTAAACAAATGAGGCTGAAAAGTCAGCATAAGCGAAGAACAGCTTTGATTCCAAAAATTGGGCTTAGAACCCCTGGTCTTGACTGGCGCTCACCGGTTCAAGAAGGATAACTTTTTTTAAAAATGAGAGATAAGGGGAGTTTTTTTTTAGTAAATTCCCCATGGATAGAAATCTCTATAGACACAGTAACTTCCAGATGGTGAAAGTTCTAGATCAACAGTGAAGCTTAGTGTTTCTTCATCAGGTGGTACATATGGTTCTATTACTGTTATTGTGTACTCTCCAGGTTGAAGATTTATGATTTCATAGTATAAATCAAATAGACAGAGGCAATCGCATTCACCGAGTATTTCGATTTCTTCGATTATAATTGTGTTATCTTCTATTATTACATTTGTTTCAATTTCCGGGCAACAGTTGAACCCTGCGTTAACATGTGTGAGTAATAGTGTTCCTTCTCCATCATAATTGTATTCGATACAGTCTTGATCCGGTGGTGTTACATCATAATTCGGTATGGTCTCAAACGTTTTACAACCAATCATACCGGTTAATGATCCTTCTGGATTGCAGCAGTCGGTACATAATGCTGGTCCACCTTGGAACATGTAATCGACCAAGTATACTAGATCCGCGATATCAATACTTCTATCGCAATTAACATCACAAAGACATGTGAATTCTGGTTCAAATCCTCCTTGAAACATGAAATCTACAAAATATACTAAATCAGCGATGTCTGGACCATTGCCATCGTTGTTGATATCGCCACATTGAGATGTTACATAGGATCCTTCATTAGAATTTGTTCTCATTGAAAAACCAGGTATTATGCATAGTCCAACAGCTAAAACTATTGCTAAAAAGCCTATTCCTATTTTTATTAAATAATTTGGTTTGTTCATTTTTTTACCCCCTTTTTTCAAATAATAATATGAAATGATGATATTTAAATATTTTTAATGAAGATATTAATCATTATGCTGAGATATTTATCTTTATACAATTTAAATTTAGTATATATTCATATAGATATACTTAAACATTCATTAAAAGATATATATTTATCCTTTTTTTAAAAAAAAATGATAGAAAAATATAAAAAAGGAATAATACTCTATTAAACATAGTGAAGTAAATTTGAATAAAAAACGATTATTACCAATAACTACAGTATTGATATTTACTCTTATCATTATTAATTTGATATCAATATCTGCATCTCAAAATAATAATTCAACCACAGAAATTCACAATACGAGAAACAATTTCGAAATCTTTGATCTTATTGATAAAAATACCAATTCTAATCTTAAAATCAATTATCCTCTATCAACATTTTCAGCTTTTGTTGAAAAAAACAAGACATTTAACATCACTTTCAATTATGATTCTTTTAATCAATTATTTGTTTATCTCTCAACAGCCTATGAACCAGTTGTAGATTTAATAAAACTTGAAATTGAGAATATAGCAAAATCCAATTCTAATTGGCATGCGAAAGTAAAAGTTCCAATTGATACTCCAGAGGAATTATATAATCTAACAATAATTATTGAAAAAATGGAAAATTCTATTCAGCAACGCAGCCAAGGTCAGTAAATTTTGTTGAAAAATTCAAAGATGATTTTACATTTATTCATTTAGCTGATTTTCACATTGGTGACCCACGGGGATTTGCTGAATCAATAAGAGAAACAATTGGTTGGAAATCAGTGAAAAGATGTATTGATGAGGTAAACCTCTTACACCCTGATTTTGTATTGATCTCCGGGGATCTTGTATATGGCCAACTTTATCCATTTGAATACTCACGTGAATACAAGAAATGCTATGAACTGATACAAAGATTTGATGTACCAACATTTCTTGCACCAGGGAACCATGATGGATACAGAAGAATAGGTGAAGATGGCCTTGAAATCTGGAAAGAATATTTCGGACCACTTTACTACTCATTTGATTATGGTAATTATCATTTCATGGCTATTAATTCATATGATTGGCTAGAATTTCTAAGACTCTCATTTTTTTTCATTCCTCTTAATTGGGGTGGATCAATTAGAGATGAACAGCTAGGTTGGATTGAAAAAGATCTACAAAATACAAATTCAAATCTGACTTTCATGTTTTTGCATCATAATCCATTGTGGGATACTAAATCAGATTCCCTTTTTGGTATCAGTTATAATAACCGTGAGGAATTTCTTTCTTTAATTGACAACAATAATGTTGACATGGTTCTTGCAGGTCACGTGCATTATGATAGTGTAAATGTTACAAATAATACAACTTTTATTACTACAACAACTCCGGGAAGTGCGATTAGAGCAGAGGATGGATACTGGGGATTTAGAAAAGTTGAGATACGAAACGGAAAAATATTTTCGTATAACTATAAAGAACCTAAATACTCAATTCCAACATACAAATTATCATATCATTTTAAAAATCCTTATACAGTTATTGCAAAAAATGATTTAGAAAAAGACATGAATGTAACATTTAAATTCTTGGTTCCAAAAGGACAGTATACTGTTGAAAACGGGCAGTTAATTATGCAGAGAGAAGATGATATCAGAGCTGAAATATATGTTCAATCAGAGCTTGAAAAAAAGAATGTAAATATAATTAAAATAAAACCTGTGTAACATCAGCTTTTCATTATGCAGAGGTTTTCACCAGATAGTCTTTCATATGCTTCTTGATATTTTTTCTGAGTTTCACGAATAACATTTTCAGGTAGATTTGGTGGAGCTGAGTTTTTATCCCAACCAGTACTGCTAAGATAATCTCTTACATATTGTTTGTCAAAGCTTGGTTGTGATTTACCAGGTTGGTATTGATCAGCTGGCCAGAAACGAGATGAATCAGGTGTTAAGAGCTCATCTACAATTATTATTTTATCCTCTATTCTTCCAAATTCAAATTTTGTATCAGCAATAATAATACCATTTTCAAGAGCATATTGAGATGCGATATTATAAATATTTGAAGATATTTGTTTGATCTCTTCAGCGGTATCTTCACCTATGATTTCTTTCATCTTTTCAAAAGAAATATTGATATCATGCCCGGTTTCAGCCTTTGTTGACGGTGTAAATAATGGTGTATCGAATTTTTCAGATTCTTTCATACCACTTGGGAGCTTTATTCCACAAACAGTTCCATCTTTGTTATATGATTTCCACGCTGAACCTGATATATAACCTCTTACGATACATTCAATAGGAAAGACTTGTGCTTTTTTCACAAGCATGCTTCTACCATCAAGCAGATCCTTATATTCTCTAAGTTCATTTGGAAATTTATCTATATCAGACTCGATAAGATGACTTGGTACTGTATTTTTGAAAAAGTCAAACCAGAACCTAGCGATCTGAGTCAAACACACACCTTTGTAGGGAATTAGATTAGGAAGAACATAGTCAAATGCAGATATTCGATCAGTTACGATTAATAGAAGACTGTTTTTAAATTCATATACATCTCTTACTTTTCCTTTTTTAAAAGCCTTAAAAGGTAAATCTGTTTTTGTAACAATTTCCATATATTAATTCCTCCCAATATTTTTATGATATAATTGCACCTTTTTTAACTGTTAAATCAGATACAATAGCCCCTTTCTCACTTTCTAAATTTTTACCTTGATATGTCGCCTTTTGATTACCGTCAATTATCATAGCCGCTTTCTTAAAATCATCAAACTCTAAAACAGTTTCTGGCTCACGTGGTATACCCTTTATGAAAACCTCAGATCCAGGGTTTGCTTCTTTAGGGTTAAGGAGAGATACAACGTTATCATCTGTTGCGGCTAGAAGCATTCCTTTTGATTCAATACCTCGTATCTTCGCAGGTTTAAGATTTGCGACAATAACTATATTTTTTCCTTTAATCTCTTCTTTTGTATAATGATTTTTCATTCCTGCAACAATAACTCTCTTTCCAAGAGCTCCAATGTCAATTTGAAGTAAATACAATTTTTCTGCTTGTGGATGATCTTTTACATCAACTACTTTTGCAACACGTAAATCAAGCTTTGAAAATGGATCTTTTTTAGTCATGTAATCATCCAATATAAGCTTCTTAAATAATGGTTTTGGTTTTTCTAATTGTGTACCAATTTTTAACTCTGATAAAGCATCATCCCAACTGGCTTTATGTATTGAATCATTATTACCAAGGATATTCCAAATGTTTTCTGATGAAAACGGCATATATGGTGCCATAAGAATAGCAAGTGCTTGAACAATCTTAAAACAGATATGAAGCGAAATACCGCATTTATCTTTATCTGATTTTATAAGACTCCATGGTTGTTTCTGATCAAAATAATAATTACCAAACTGTGCTAGATTCATTGCTGCTCTAAGCCCTTTTTTAAAACTACACAGCTCAATTGAATCTCCAACTTCTTTTAATGTTTCTTTGATTTTTTGAATAGCCTGTTTATCTAAATCATCAAGAGCTCCCTTTTTAGGTATCTCACCAAAGTTGTTCGATGTAAAAGTTATAACTCTATGAACAAAATTACCATAAGTTCCAACAAGCTCATCATTATTTTTAGTGATAAAATCATCCCAAAGCCAGTTACTATCCTTATTCTCAGGCATATTAATAGATAGATAATACCTAACGGCATCAGCATCAAATTTTTTTAAGACATCTGGAACCCAGACTGCAAGTCCCCGGCTCTTTGAAAACTGTTCTCCTTTCAACCGAAGATATTCATTAGCAGGAATATCATAAGGCAAATTTAATGACTTATTATAACCCATAATAATAGATGGCCAAATCAATGTATGAAACGGAATGTTATCCTTTGCTAAAAAATAATAATGTTTAGCATCTTTGTTCTTCCACCATTCCTCCCATTTACTTGACTCACCTTTTTGTTGCGCCCATTCTTTACTAGCTGCAAGATACCCGATAACAGCATCAAACCAAACATAAATCCTTTTATCATCAAAACCTTCAACAGGAACAGTAATTCCCCAGGAGATATCTCTTGTAATTGCCCTATCATTCAAACCATTCTTAAGCCAATTACGAGTAAATTTCAACACACTAGACTTCCAATGTTTCTTATCCTTCGTCCATTCAAGCAATTTAGACTCAAACTTGCTTAAAGCAAAAAATAAATGATCACTAGTTTTAATTACAGGTAAATTACCACATATCTTACATTTAACATCTTGTAACTCCTGAGCATCAAGTATCTTTCCGCATTCATCGCATTGATCACCTCTTGCTTTTTCGTTACTGCAATAAGGACAAATACCCTCGATATATCTATCCGGGAGAAAACGAGAACAATTATCACAGAAAAAAGCATCAACACTTTTCTTATACACATATCCATTCTTATAAAGAGTTAAAAATATATCCTGAACAACTTTTCTATGATTATCCGTTGTTGTACGTGTAAAAAGATCAAAAGAAATACCAAATTGTTTCATGTTTTCAGTATGTTCTTTATTATACCGGTCAACAATGTTCTGTGGTGTTGTTTTTTCATTTTCCGCAGTAATTGTAATAGGGGTTCCATGTTCGTCACTACCAGAAACCATTAAAACATCTCTGTTTTTCATTCTGTTATATCGTGCAAAAATATCAGCTGGTAGATAACATCCTGCGATATGTCCAAGATGAAGAGATCCATTTGCATAAGGCCAAGCTACACCGATATAGATTTTTTCTTTCATCTTCGTTATCTCAACTTTGAATACAAGCGCAACATTTAAATATGGCGCAACCCTAATATAGTTCTAGAACAAAAAAATAATATAGATTAATAATTGGAAAATAGCACATTTGAAGGTGCGTTAATCAATTAGAATTAATTTCATTTAACCACTTAATCCAATACTAAAATAACCAAAAATATTAAGCAATGTAGGAGAGCAATCACCTATTATTTGCATAAATGCGGATAAAGGTGCTATTTTTCAAAGGATAATAGGATAAGGTGATAATTATGGTAATTGATCCAGCAACAACAAAATACATGATTAAGGCTCATATTAAAGCAGATGGTATTGTTGAAAAATCTGATGTAGTAGGTGCTATTTTTGGCCAAACTGAGGGTCTTCTCGGTGATGAATTAGATTTAAGAGAATTACAACGATCTGCTAGAGTTGGAAGAATAGAAGTAGATTTAGAATCAAAAAATGGAAAATGTGAAGGTACTATTACTTTACCAACATCTCTTGATAAAGTTGAAACTGTTATACTTGCAGCAGCTTTTGAAAGTATAGATCGTGTTGGTCCATGTAAAGCAACAATTACTGCAGAGGAAGTTGAAGATGTAAGAGTTGTCAGAAGAAACAAAGTAATAGAGCGAGCAAAAGAACTTTTAAACAAGGTTATTAGAGAGGGTAAAGTTGAAGGTGAAAGCATTGCAGATAATGTTAGACAAGCTGTTCAGGTTGAAGAAATTACAAACTTTGGCCAGGACCGCTGCCCCGCAGGTCCTAACATTGAAAAAAGTGATGCAATAATAATAGTTGAAGGCAGACGTGATGTACTTAATCTCCTAAAATATGGTATCAAGAATGTTATAGCTGTGGGTGGAACAAATATTCCAAAAACAGTGCTAGAGTTAACTAAGGAGAGGATTACAACTGCTTTTGTTGATGGTGACAGAGGCGGTGAGCTTATTTTAAAAGAGCTTCTTCAATCAGCTGATGTTGATTTTGTTGCACGTGCACCTCAGACTCGTGAAGTAGAAGAAATACCTCAAAAATTAATCATGAAAGCACTGAAAAATAAGATTCCAGCAGAGCAATATGCTGAAATGTATGATATAAAAATTGAAAAAGATAAAACAGAGATAAAACCTGTTAAAGAAAAAGCTGAACAGAAAACAAAACAAAAACAAGAAATACTTGAACCCGAAAATATTGAAAGGATTATTACTGAAAAACAGAGAAACTATGTTAAAATCCTAAATGGCATATCTGGCTCGTTAAAAGCTGTTCTCTATGATAAAAACGAAAAAGAAATGAAGAAAATACCAGTGCGAGAGCTAACTGATGCCCTTAAAAAAAGTGATAATATTTCAACAGTAGTCTTTGATGGAATCATTACTCAACGTCTTCTAGATATAGCAAATAGTAAAAACGTTAAAGAAATCGTTGGTATTAAACTGGGAAATGTTGTAAAGATGCCGACATCCGTCAAAGTATTAACTAAAAAGGATTTAGAGTAATACTTATAATCCTTTTTTCCAATTTTTTTTTATTTTTTTGAATTTATTTTTAATTAACGTAAGTCATATATAAAGGGCTCATAGAAAAAAATAAAAAGCCCAAATATTATTTACGAATGGGATTTTGAGGTGGAAGATAAATAATGCAGAAAGATGAACTTATCCAATTACATACGTTCCTGCTTCAGTTGAAAACACATCTGGAAGATATAGTTGAAAACAATGGCGGGAGTGAATTTTTTCCTTATGAAAAACTTGATGTAACACCATATCAAGTCTATAAATCAAAAAGAGAGCATAAATTAGCAGTGTTTACTTTAAGTAAAGGCATTGCTGAACTTTTAGGCAATAATAAATGCCCAGGGCTTGAGAAGATATCAAATAGACTTGATCAAATGGCAGTGCGATTCATGACAAATAAAGAAAAAGAGCTCATCCGAGTTTAAAAAACCTGTCTCATAATATAAGCGTCCTCTCCGTTTTGGTAGAATCTTTGTATTGTATCAATAATGTTAAATCCGTGTTTATTATAGAAGTTGATAGCTTTTTTATTATCTGTTTTTACTTCTAATTCTATTTGTTTAATATTTTGAGAAGTCATTTCTCTTATAAAGTTCTTTAATAGTGCAGCTCCGAGTCCTTGTTTTCTCTGTTTATCTGATATTGCAAGCATTACAATCCTTGATGTGTCATTGTTTGTTTTTATTCCGACAATAAATCCTATTATTTTTTGGAGTTTTTCAGCTACCCAAAACCCCTCAGGAGATGTTTCATAGAAATGGTTGAAAAGATTAGGACTGTAATTTTCAGTTAATGTTTCAGATGCTAATTTGACGACTGAGAACATGTCATTGGGTTGGAATTTTCTAACAGTTAGCACAAATCAAATAACATATTTATCTGATATAAATGGTTAGCGGTATGTTTAATAAGCAAGGTTTAATTCATAGTCGCTGAGGTTTTGCTTATGGGGATTGACGATATTGTTGTAACTAGAACGATTTTTGATCGTTTTTCCAGAGAATTCAAGGATTGCTTTGAGGTTGATGTCGCTGTTGCCGGTGGTGGTCCTGCTGGTCTTATTGCAGCAAAATATCTGTCAATTGCAGGGAAAAAGGTTGTACTATTTGAAAGAAAACTATCTATCGGAGGTGGCATGTGGGGTGGAGGCATGACTTTTCCAGTGATTGTCGTTCAGAAAGAATCAAAGTATCTTTTAGAAGAATCAAACATTAAAGTAACAAATGAAGGAGATGGTTATTATAGTGCTGATTCTATAGAAGCAATAACTAAACTTTGCTCTTCAGCTATTGATGGAGGTGTTCGTATTTTTAATACAATATCAGTTGAAGATGTAATCCTTGAGAAGAAAAAAGTAAATGGTTTTGTTATTAACTGGAGCGCAGTAGAAGTTGCTGGTCTACATGTTGATCCATTATCAATCCGAGCTAAATATTGCATTGATGCGACAGGTCATCCTGCTGAAATCTGTAATATAGTTCGTAAAAAATGTGGTCCTTTAAGTACACCAAGTGGAGAACTGGAATGTGAAAGATCAATGTGTGCTGATATAGGTGAGAAAGCAGTAGTTGAAAACACAAAAGAAGTGTTCCCTGGTCTTTTTGTCGTGGGTATGTGTGCTAATGCTGTATATGGCTCTCAACGTATGGGTCCAATCTTTGGTGGAATGCTACTCTCAGGAAAAAAAGCAGCAGAGCTTATACTGAAGAAATTATAAAATTTTATTGAGATATATTACTACTTATATGGTAAAAACCCTTTACCTAAAAGCTCCCTTCCAATAATAAGTCTCATTATATTCATAGTACCTTCAGCACCAATAGAATATGATCTGACTCCTCTTATACCCATCTCAATTGGATATTCTTTGGTATAACCTGTTGCTCCAAGCCAATCTGCAACCTCATTCATAGCGGAAAAAGCATGAATTGGTGCACGAAGTTTACTCATAGCTGCTGCAAGTGAAACATCATAATGGGTAAATTTCTTCTCCTTGTACATTTTGTCCATAATCCAAGCAGCACGATAGGTTATAAGTTTGACACTCTCAATATTGCAATAATGTTCAGCTAAAGGAAATTGTATTCCCTCAAAGCTTCCAAGGGGGCGCCCAAATGCCTTACGTGTTTTAATATGTTCAATACCAAGTTCAAGTGCTGCTTCAGCTGCTCCAACACATGTAGCTCCAATTAGAACACGTGCAGCTGAGAACCCTTCCATAGCATGATAAAAACCTCTATTAAGCCCTCCAATTAGATAATGATCTGGTAGTTTAACATTACTCATGGAAAAACCACCAGTTGAAATACCCATACGGCCCATATCCTCCAGTAAAGTGGTTTCGATATTTGGATTATCCTTAAGTGGTACAGCAAAAAACGAAAAACCTTTATGGCCTTTGTTTGGATCAGTCCGTGCAAGAGTTAGATGAATACCACCCCATTTACTTGACTCAGTGATACCACTGATAAACATTTTTTCTCCATTTAAAATCCAATTATTTCCTTTTTTAACTGCCTTGGTTTTACCAGCACCGACGATATCTGAACCACCCTCAGGCTCAGTAACAGCTATACCACAAAATACATCACCTGAAGTAATTTTAGGTAAATATTCTTTTTTAGCCTCTGGTGTACCATATTGACTGAATATGTATCCCCATGCTGATTCAACAAGGTATAGCACAGGTATTGCAAGACTGATATCTGCTCGTCCAAGCTCTTCTGCGGCAATACTTGCCATTGTCCAGTCTACTCCAGCTCCTCCATATTCTTGTGATGCAGTTGGAGCAAGTAATCCAAGTTTTGCCATGTCTTTGATGATTTCCTCCGGAATTTTTTTATTAGTATCAATTTCTCTAACTCGAGGTTTAATTTTCTTCTGAGCAAAATCACGTACAGTTTTTCTCCATAGTTCTTGTTCTTCTGTAAAGCTAAAATCCATTTAATTTCCTCCATAAGTTTTTGAAATGGGATATAATATACACTAAATGAACGTTTTCCCTCAAATTAGCAAATAGTTTATGTAAATACCTTAGATTTCTCAATTGTTATAAAGTAATTGTATCTCAGATTCAGAAAACACTCTATACTTAACAAAATTTTATAAATTTATAAAAAAATCGTATCAATATAAAAAAAATTAATGAAAAAATGAAAATTATTGAATTATTAATACAAACGATTGTTTTATGTAAAGTAGATTTTGAAAACAGTTATAAGGATAACAATAATTGGGACGCAGAAAATGGTTGTCCATGTAACGGCATGAGCAGTTATTTTTTTATCTATACCATATGGTATAAGAAACATATTTGTACTGGTTATTGGTAATATTGAGTTAATAACGATGACTGCGAACCATTCTTTTTCGAGAATATTTGTTATAAGGAGGGTGACTGCAATTATTATGGTGATAAATGGTGTGATAAGGACGGTGAGGGTGAATATGTTTCTGACACTAGTCCAGTGATCTGTTTTTTTTGTGTTGTGTTTTCTTGTGAAAAGTTTTTTCAATTCCCCTTTTTTTAGATCTGAAGGGTGTATACTAGCTCCTACATAGTAGAGTGCTGCAGGTATAGTGAGTGCTGTAAAAAATTTAAATAATTTACCACTATCACCAAAGTTGTTGAGATAGACTCCTGTTTTTGCGTGTATTGCTACTGAAGATATGGCAAAAATAAGTAGATACCAGGGATATATTTTAAGGTACCATGGAAGAGCATTTATTTTTTTTGATGTTTTATTTATTTGTTCTTTTTTATGAAGATGAGAAAGAATGAATGGGATAATTGCAAAGAGAAATATAGCGCCGATGCTCATGTAAATCGCAGCGATTACACGCCATTCAGGGATAGCAAGCATTGCACCACCGATGAATGCTGAACTCCGTCCCTGGTTAGTGAGCACTGTTTTAATGTATTGTTTTTTATTGTTCTCAGTGAGGTGTTGTTTTTGTGCTTGATATATTGCATAATAATACGCTAGTAGATACATAAGTGCAAGGATTATGAAGCAGGTGAGTGAGAAGAGTATTTCGTTTTGTCCGAAATCGACATCAAGAAATATTCGGAATAGGAGGAGTGGTACGAAAACATAAAGGAGGATGAGACCAATTTTTTTCATGCTTTTTATTATTTTTTCTTCACCGAAGAGTTTTGAAAAAATTATTGTGAGTATGAATCCTATGAGTATCCATGGGAGTGTGTAGAGTCCAATAATATAGGGGTATATGTTTTGGAGTGTTTCTATCATAACTGTTGTTCCTTTATCGAGAAATTACACGTTTTGCTTTTCCAGTGCTGCGTGGTATGGTTTTTGGCGGTATTGTTTTTACAGGTACATGAAGGTTAAGGATGCTGTATATTTCATCTTCTGCTTTTTTTTCAAGATCGTTGAGGCTTCCCTGCTTGAATCGTTCTTCAGTTGGTTCAATGTCGACTGAGAGACTTGTGATGTCTCCTTTTTTTGTTTTGATGATTTGGTAGTTGTCACTAACTCCAGGTACCTGCATGAGTGCTGCTTCTATTTGAGAGGGAAAGACAATAACTCCTTTTACTTTCATCATATCATCGCTACGACCTTTGATCCTTGATTGTATAGGCAGTGTTCGTCCGCATTCACAACAATCTTCTGAGAGTGATGCAAGATCACGTGTTCTGAATCGTATGGCTGGAAATGCTTCTTTAGTAAGTGTGGTAAATACGAGTTCTCCTTCTTCTCCATTTTCAAGGGTTTCACCAGTTTTCGGATCGATGATTTCAGTAAGGAAGTGATCTGTGTTAACATGGAGTTTTTTATATTCACATTCCGATACTACACCGGGTCCAATGATTTCAGTGAGTCCATAATGTTCATGAGCGGTGATACCCCAGCGTTTCTCGATATTAGATCTCATTTCTTCACTCCATGCCTCTGCACCAAAAGTACCAAGACGAAGTTGGAAATCATTGAGAGGATCAAGCCCGTTTTCTTCTGCGACTTCAGCTATATATAGTGAATAGGATGGAGTACATGCAATACAAGTGCTTTTGAAGTCTTTCATCACATCAATTTGGCGTTTGGTATTTCCTGAGCTGATTGTAATTACCATTGCACCAATTTTTTGCGCCCCTTTTTCAAATCCATGTGCACCAGTGAATAGCCCATATCCATAGGAGTTTTGTAATATATCGTTTTTTCTTAGGCCATTTGCCCATAATGATCGTGCCATGACCTCACCCCAGAGATCAATATCATTATTGGTATATGGTCCAACAACTGGTTTACCAGTTGTACCAGATGATGCATGAATTTCAACTATGTCATCAAGCTCGGTGCATACAAGACCAAATGGATAGAACTCTCGAAGGTCTTGTTTAGTGAGAAACGGGATTTTTTCAATATCATCCAGAGTTTTAATATTGCCATGTTTTACTCCTGCGCCGTCTAGTTTTTGTTTATAGTATTTATTCTTCTCATAGACACGTGCGATGAGTTCCTTTAAGCGTTTCAATTGTAATTTCTTTAACATATCAAGTGGCATTGTCTCTATTTTCTTATTCCAATATTTTTGTGTCATAAAAACTCCCTCTTATCTGCAGGCCCTAAATAAAGTATTTAGATATAACGGTTTTGTAAAAAAATTAAGAAAGATATAAATTATATTACACGATTTCCCACTTATCATCCTTAATGATGATTAATGTAGAGGAGGCAAAATAATGAGTTTAATATTAGGAATGGATCCGTTAGTATTTTTAGCATGGCTACTGACGATTTTAGCAGCTATATTGTGTGTGTTATATGGTATTTATTATGAATATTTTAAAAAAGATGATGAAGAAAAACCACCTGTAAAAAAAGATAAAAAGCAAAAAGAGGAGGAAAAGTAAAATGGATGTCGTTTTTTTCGCAATTTTCATGGCACTTTTTGCCGGTGTGTTTGCTTTCTTAGGCTATCTTGGTTACAAGAAAACAAAAACAGCTGAGGATTACTATGTTGCTGGTAGAAAGATGGGCCCAATCGTTATTGCATTTTCTTATGGGGCAACATTCATTAGTGCGGTTGCTTTAATTGGTTTTTCTGGTATTGCATCTGTTTTTGGTCTTTCCATTTTATGGCTTGCATTTCTCAACATTTTTGTTGGAATTCTCATAGCGTTTATTTTTTATGGTTTCAGAACGAGAAAAATGGGGCTTTCATTAAAAGCTGTAACGTTACCTGAGATGCTAGGAAATAGGTTTAATTCAACCAGACTTCAGGCAGTTTCAGGTTTGATAATAGCTATTTTTATGATTGCATATGCTTCAGCAGTTTTTCTTGCAATAGCCTCTCTTTTCCAAGTAACATTTGGAATTTCATATGAACTTTGTGTTATAATATTTACAGTTGTTGTCGGAATATATCTTGTTGTAGGTGGTTTGTATGCAGTAATGTGGACCCACGCAATTCAGGGTATACTAATGCTAGCAGGTATGCTTGTTCTCACTATTGTAATATATTCTATGCTTGGAGGTGTTGGACCTGCACATGAGGCTGCTGCAGATCTTACCCCTGAAGATTTAGGTATTCCACTTGAGATGGGCACAGTTTCAAATCCTTGGGCTTTTAGTACGGGAGATGAAACTATCGATTTGATTTCAAATTACAATCCAAATGCTAGTGGATTTGCAATTAATTTTATAAACCCTCCTGATGGGCGATTTAACATTTCAACAAATCAGGATATTGTTATTGCATTTAGTTACCAAGTAGCCCCTAATACTAAAGAGGTACCTGATAGATTTAAGTATATATGCGACCCAGATCCCGGTGGATGGACAGAAGAATGGAATGAAAACTATACCCAGGTGACACTTTCTCATACAGACTTTGAGACAGGAACCTCATATACATTTGAAGTAACAGCAGTAATAAGTGGTATTGGCAGCCCAGCCGGAATCCAATCACCTAATGGTTTAACCTCAATGCCTCCAGCATTATCGCCACCATTCATGATGATATTAACACTCATTTTTGGTGTCGGTATTGGTGTTCTTGCGCAACCTCAGCTTATTGTGAGATATCTTTCTGCAAAAAGCGAAAAGGCACTTCGACGTGCTATTCCGTATGGTGGCCTATTTATATTATTGATGACATTTACTGCTTTTAGTATAGGACCATTATGTAATGTATTGATGGTAAATAATGGATTAGCATATCCTGGTACGCCAGACAAAGTAGTACCCCTGATCATTAGTGAATTACTCCCAGAGTGGTTTGTATTTCTCTTCTTGTTTGCTGTTCTTTCAGCAGCAATGTCTACAGCAAGTGCATTGTTCCATACTGCAGGTACATCAATCGGAAGAGATGTCTTTGAGAAAGGAATACTGAAAGGAATTTCTCAGGAGAAATCAATAAAGATAACACGAATTGCTACAATAGTAATCGTAATAGCAACATTGATTATTACTTTAAATCCGTTAGATGTAGTTGCGATTATGTGTGCTTTTTTCTTTGGACTAATGGCATGTACTTTTCTTGCTCCATATACGTTTATGCTCTATTGGAAAAAGACAAGCAGAGTTGGAGCTTGGGCAGGGATGCTTGGGGGATTTATATTTACGATGCTTTGGTATGCTCTAGTCTATTTCAAAACAGCACCAAAAATAATAGGTTCGTCATTAATCAATGAATATGTATGGAATATGCTTGATCCTATTTTTATTGGTCTTCCACTATCATTTCTATTGACCTACATCTTTAGCACGCTGATGAAACAAGACAAAAAAGAAAAAGAACTAATGAAAAAAGCATTTGAGAAC
>JAUWIE010000087.1 GCA_030605515.1 Thermoplasmatota archaeon | reverse complement strand
TCCGTTCAATTAATGGTGCAAAGAATTATCAATATATTGCGTCCATGTTTGCAACATGGAAATTGCAAGGGAAAAACAGCTTTGAAGAACTTGAAACACTCCTTAGAAAAGAATTGTGTTTATCTTAAACTTAACAAATACGAAAAATGAATAGCGGGGAGTGGATTTGAACCACTGATCTACGGGTTATGGGCCCGTCGGGATTTCCTGGCTACCCCACCCCGCTATGATGAGTAGCCTTTTACCATTCTATTAATACTTTATATCTTCCGTGAATAATGTTTCCTATACTTAAATTTAGTACCTACTAATTGGAAAAAATATAAACTCTCCTATTTTCTAAAAGAATAAAGAAAAAAAAGAATGTAGAAATTTAATTCAAGAACACGTGATTCCTGCTATTTTTCTATCCGTTATTTATTGGTTGATAAGGATTAAACGCTGGATCTCCGTAGAGTTGAAACTCGTGTAGAGCTACATATTTTTTACCAAGAGTCCTTGTTCGACTGTTACCAAATAACCCATCATCATTATTTTCAGTTAAAGACTTAATTTCCTCATCAATTATTGGATTACCTGTGCTTATTGAGAGTGGTGGTGTCCATAAAAACGTTGAGTTTGCATCTTTCTCAAGGTACATGTTTTTCGCATTTCGAAGTGCTAGACCTGTTGTTGCATCTTCTTCAATAAGACTGAAGATGAAATCTTCAGCTATGACTGCACCGAAATGAAGATCAGGATATTCATCTTTTAACCTATAATTAATTACAGCTTTTAATAATCCAAGAATTCCAATTCCCCATCCACCTGGAAGAGGACGTGGTTCAAGGTATCCTGGGTCAGCTGTTACTCTTGTTGCACCAATAAATGCGTTTACACCTGCGTGAAGATAAATTTGAGATAGTAGGTTTTCACCATTGATACCATCTGTTCTACCAGTAATACAACTCTCAACAAAAATTACACTAGGACCATATTCCATGTTTTCTACAGATCGAATATCAAAAGATCCCTTATTTGAAAGGCTGCTTCTGATGTACGGATATATACGTGATAGAGGTGTAAGAAATGGGAAACCTCTTGAGTCGATAAAAACATCTCCGGCTTCGTATAGATTATAGAATCCGTGCGCAAAGGTAAAAATGAGGTTACTATCTAGTTGATCCTGCCCACCGGTTACCTTCTTATCTGAGTTTAATAACTTAATTATTGTTTTAGGGAATAATAACCGGTTCATTAGACCAGCTTTTTTTATTTCATTTAGATCTTCCCTGGAGAAACCTTCTCGTTGTGATGTAAGTCCCATTGTGTTTTTGACATTAAAATCACCTGTAGCCATATCATCTCGAAGCCTTCTATTAATAAATGTACTCTCACCGGTGGGAAACTTTGTAGGTTCGTCTCTACCAGCATAGAGAATATGACTAAGTCTTGTAGCTATAGGTAGATTCTGGAATTCAAGACCACAGCCAGTCTGCACAAGAGCATTATCTTTCCAATCACCTAAATCATCGATTATTTCATCATAAAAAACAGTTCGTGCAATAAGAGCACTGCAATCTTGAACATTCTGACCAGTTACCCGTCCTACAATATTTTCCATAAACGGCCAGTATGAAAAAGTATTATTCTCAGGATCAGACGGATCAGGATCGATATCGGTATAAATGAAATCACTAGGAACAGCAAAACCCATAATATGAACTGGGTCCTCAGGTTTACCATCAGGGTTTTTATAGAAGTACATCGGAACCATAGTTGGGTCAGCAGTAATTGCTATATATATCGGGTTATCCTTGTAATGGTTTCTAAGTTGCTCTAAATTATCAACTGAAATATTTGCAATTTTACCAAGCAATATATTTAATTTATCATGAATTTGCATTGTATGAGTATTTGAGGGCTCTAGTAGATTAGGATTTGTACCAGGTTGACTAGAACCTGGACAGGTTGAACCTTTATATTTAACATGATCATCAGCTGCAAAAGCAAAACTTGTATTTGCAAAAATAATTCCTTTATGATATGCAGTTAAATATGGTGCCATTGATGATAAATCAGGCATCAATGGAACAATAGGACTATCAAGTCTATCTAGAGTAATTACTAGATCATATTCGCCTTCTTTTAAAGCAAAAAACTGGCCAAGTACCTGAATTGTATAGGTTCCTGGTTTATCATAAATAGTTGTCTCAAAATGAAGCCTATCTGTTGTGATTTTCCCACTTGTATCACGAACTGGTAACCCGCCACCTGTTGAAGCATATACATATCTTTCTCCATCAGGGCTATCGATTGTCATAAACATACGATCACCAAGAGAGCCAGCAAACTCTGAGCTAATACTAGCTAAATCAATTTTCAACTGAACATATTTATAATCTGCAGGGATTGTAAATTCATGAAGACTTACCGTATTCCCTTTAACTATTTGGTTTACAAACTGTGTAGGAAGAACAATTGACGAAGATACTGTACCATTAAACTGTTCTATTGTAGTTTCAATTACATTTGGATAAGTGACATCAAGAGGATTTGCAATTGTGATATAATCAATAGCATGACCAAATCGATTTTTAATTACTTCGAGACAGTAGTCAATAATTTCCTCAACTGTATTAAATTTCGTTACCTTCATCATAGAGCTAACAATCATATTACTAAAATTCCCACAAAGATACAAATCAGTAACATTTAATTTTTTTAGAACATCATGAACATCAGGATCAATTGTATCGTTATCATTGATAATTATAGGCATATTGAGGTAAGCTGCTAGAGGAGCTGCAACAACACCCAGATTATATCCTTCATCATCTTCTCTAAGTATTAATACACTAGAACTTGATTCCCAGAATTCCGCTGCAACAAAAAGCGATGTATCTTTTGGACTAAGACTATCCGATATTTCAAAAACATTGGAACTCTTTCCTATTTGTTCCTCAGCTCGAATAACCGCCTTTGAAGGCTCATCAAGATCTTTAATAAAAAGTGGTATTACTCTTTGTTCACCCAACTCATTATAACTGATTGCAAGTGGTGTTGCAATCAAAGTATAAAATGGGTTTGAATCACTAGCAACAATTGCTGAGGGAATACCCGTAAAACCAGTATTCATTATTTTATCAGAAGTCTCTTCAGAATCACCAAGGGCTATATCATTTAAACATGTCGCAACTAAAAAAAACGCTGCAAATACTGATATTATAATTTTCTGCTTACCGTTCATAATATATCACCTTTTTAATCATTTATTGGAACATAAGGAACAAATGCGGGATCTCCATATAATGTATATTCCTGGAAGGACATAAACTTGTTATCCATCATTTCATTATAATCAGAACTAGCCATACTTGCTATATTTTGTTGAATATTTTCATCAATATCTCGTATTCCTGTAACTTTAAGTGGTGGTGACCACCAAAACTTTGCATCTGCATCTTCAGGTAAATATCGATTCCGAGCTTCCCTAAACGCATAACCAATACTGACATCCTCTTCCCTTAGTTCTTCACACAAATCCTGATAAATTTTAAAACCAAAATGCTGCTCTGGGTAAATTCCTTTTCTCGCATTCAAACTAGCTTTTATATACCTAAAAAGAGTCTGACCTGGGAAATCATATTTTGTATTCTTAGGTTCAATATATCCTCCAGGAACATTGGAGCTTGTGGTTGATGCAATAACTGCGTTACAACCTGAATGAAGATAAGCCTGTCCTATACCCTGTGTTGGGTAAACTCCATCGATTTTACCACATATACAACTCTCAATCCATAAAAAAGAAGGACCTAGATCCATGTTTTCAACATTTCGCGTACTATAATATCCATGATCACTTAATGATAGACCAGGTCCAAATCCCAGAATTGTTGCAACCTTTGAAAATAATCGTTCAAGTAAACCATTTGGAAGACCAAGACCAAGACTATACATACCCACATCACCCATACCAAACATATGCTGATTACCATGTGCATTTGCAAGGATGAAATTACTGTTCTCTTGCAATTCTTTGCCTTTTACAACATCAACACCTAACTCTTTTTTAATCTGCCATTTTGATAACAATACTCTATTTATCAGATTAGCTTTCTTAAGCGTATCAATTGCTTCATTACTGAAACCTTGATATGTAGCCTCATTTTCTCTAAGATATTCAGTTTCAAAACCAAGTGGATCCAATACATTGTTTTTTAGTGCAAGACCATTTAGATAACCAGCTCCTGTCGCCATTTTCATTGGCTCTCCACGACTGATCAAATTAAGGAGCTCACCAAATATCTTGTAACGAATAAATGGTTTCTGAAAATCGTTTCCTCCGCCCATTTGTAATACAGCATTATCTTTCCAATCCTCAAGAGTATCAATTATTTCATCATAAAAAACAGTTCTAGCGATAAGAGCACTTGCATCTTGAGCATCCCAACCTGTAATCCTACCTACAATATTCTCCTGTATTGGATATTCACTGTATAAATCTGGTGACTGACTAGACCAATCCATTGGATTTGGATCGATATTTCCATAAATGAAATCACTTGGAACCCCAGCTCCAACATAATAAACTACATCCTCAGGAGGCAGAACAGGATCCATCGGGCTTTCATATATGTACTGTGGGATAACAGTAGCACCACCAACTAATGCAATATTTATTGGATCTTGTTTGTAATGATCTTGTAAACTTTTTATATCATATTCTCGCTCAATTGTAATCCCTGCTAGTTTTGCTAATACAGTATTTATCTGCTCATGAATCTTATATATATGATCGTTTGAAGGATCTGCTAAACGAGGGTTTCTACGTGGCATATAGAATCCAGGGGAGCGTTCTCCCATGTACAAAGTATTATCATCTGCTGCAAAAGCAAACTCAGGTTTTCCAAAAATCAATCCTTTATGATAAGCAGTTAGATATGGAGCTGTTGCTGAAAGACTTTTCATCATCGGGTAAACCGGGTCACTTAATTTTTCAACAGTTATCTTTACCATTACTTCTCCAGTGTCACTTGCTAACCAGCTAGGTCTTGCGTTAACTTGATATTCAACTCCACCTCGGTCATACAGAACTGCTTCGCTATAACATTTATCCTCAATTATGTTACCATTTGAATCTCTCACTGGAATACCACCGCCACCAGTACTACCTGCAATTATCTCATATTTTTGTAGTTCTTCTGGAAATTCTTCACCAATAGGCCCACATGAGAAGAAAACTTGATCACCTAGTAAATCAACATTCTCAGTATTAAGATTAATACCTTCAAATTTCACTAGAGCATATTTATAATCTTTCGGAATTGTAAATGTACCAACAATTCCCCCTGCAGCACCACGTATAGATTTTATAAGCTCTGTGGTAGCACCCGTATTCATTGTGACAGGGCCAAGTGGGATATACTCATTATCTAAAACTTCAGGAGGCCAAGCATCAACTGGGTTAGTAATTGTAAGATAATCAATATCTCCAAATTTCTCAAGTAATAACTCAATTGATACATTAACAATATCTTCTACAGTATCAAATTTTAAAAAATTACCATATCCCTCGATATTTTCTCCACATATAATTGTGTTTTCTACTCCGAGTTTAGTAAATACCTTCATTACATCTTGATCAATCTCATCAGTGACTATAACAGGGATACTTAGATAAGAAGCAAGTGGAGTAGCAATGACACCAAAGTTATATCCAGGTTCATTGTTCTCAATAATTAGAGCAGCATCGCTATTAGCCCAATATTCTTTCGCTATTTCTAATGAGACATTCTTTGCTGATTTAGAACCATCAATAATTAATATGTTATTTCTTATAATTTGATCATTTATTGCTCTTTCAACTGCTCGTGATGAATCATCAAAATTCTTTATTAGAAGCGGCATGATCTCTTGTTCACCATCAATATTATAATGAACAGCCAATGGTGTTGCAACAAGTGCATAAAAGGGGCTGCAATCAGAAACGGTAACAGCATCTGGTAAATCATATAACTCACCAGATATATCTATAAAGTCCATAATATCTCCTCTACTAGCTGCAACGCTTTCAGGTACCCAGTAATAAATCCCAATTGAAGATAGAATAAGGATTATTACTCCGACTAATACTACTAGTTTATCGTTCTTCTTCATTTAATATCCCCCATATTATATAATAGCGTCAAATACTTAGATTAGTATATTTACATCAATCTATATAATATTTTCCATTATATATGACATTTATAAAAATTGTTTTTAAATTTAATACATCATAGTTGAATTTAAGTTTTGTCATAATATTGATAGAGTGTAGAGTCCGGATATTATTTCGTTTTTCTACGATAATATCGTTTTCCTTCATAATCATTTTGTCTCAACTCCTTTACTCAATCAAATCTTGAAACATCCCAAAGAGAGTTTCAGGTCTCATTTTCCTTATGAATGCCTCA
>JAUWIE010000012.1 GCA_030605515.1 Thermoplasmatota archaeon | reverse complement strand
GAGAAGCTGGATTTATAGACAAGTAGTCCGATACACCATTGGTTGTTGAGTGCACAACACAACAACCAGGTTGTACCTAATATTTCATTGGGTACAACCAATCATCTTTGAAAAATCTATACTTTATATACAATAAAAAATATGAAAAAGATAATGGTAGTAGATGATGAACCTGACGTGAGATACTCTGTTAAATGTGCGTTGGAATATTATTCTGACTATGATGTCATATGTGTTGAAAGCGGCAGTAGCTGTTATGAACTGCTTAAAAATAATGAAATACCGGACCTTATCATATTAGATATTATGATGCCTGGCATGAGTGGATGGATGATTACCGATAGATTAAGGGAAAACTCGTCATGGAAAGATATTCCCGTTGTTTTTCTTACCGCTCGTTGGGATAAATTTGCCGAAAAACTCGGAAGAAAATTAGGTACGGATTATATCAAAAAACCCTTTGATATAGAGGATCTAAAGAAAAGAATTGATAAGATTTTGAAGAAGAGTAATTCGGAAAGCCTTTAACTATCAATTATTAGATAGTTTCTGCTATTAAAACCTAAATCCCTCTTCTCTTCTCTTTTTATATTAACATCTGCCAGACAATCTCGTTTATTGATAGTTTAAGTCTAAGTTTATGCATGCGAAAAGTCATTTTGGATTAACTTTGGCTTTCGCAGGGAAAAACATGGGGTTATAATAAATATTGTAGATATGAAATCGAAATAAAACATGTCTTTTTTGGTAACAATTGTACAACATGATTTAAATGATAATTAAAACAATGTAATATTATAGTATGAAAAAGAAAGTTGATATTGAAAATCAAGATGATTTCACTCGATATTTTTAGGTAGAAAATATCTGGAGAAAAGATTGTTTATTTTAATTTTTTGAATATTGCAGTATAATCGTTTGCAATTGTTTTCCAGTTGTATTCTTTTTCCAAGATAGGATATGCTCTTTTTACTAATTTCTTCCGCTCCTCATCATGAGTAAGAAGATAGAGTATTTTTTCTGCGATGGCTTTAGGATCCTTTGCTTTAGACGTTGTTATTACACCTTGTTTTTCTAATTTTCTAACAAAAGAACCCAGCTGGCTGATAATAACGGGTCGTTTCATTCCTATTGCTGTAAACATGGTGCCACTTTGACTGATCCCCACATATGGATAAACGACAATATCAGCAGCTTTGTAGAAGGATTCAAACAAGATATAGTCTTTTACATATTCACCGAATAGAAGAAACTTGTTTCCTAAGCCTAGTTTTTGTATCTCATTTTGATATTGTAATGGTTTTTCTGCTAACTCCAGGGAGCCAGCTGCTATAAATAATGTTTCTGGTAACGTCTTCAATACATATGGTGCAGCTCGAATCAGATGTATCAATCCTTTGTAATCCCTTATGAAACCAAAAAATAGGATCACACGTGTTGCATCACTTATCTGAATGGAAAGATGTTTACTTACAATTGCCCGTGCTTCTCTATCATCAACCTTGTTTTTATTCATTGCATGATACTGTCCATGTGGGATAACACTAATTGGAATGGTAATCCCTGCGTTTCTTAGGTCATGTAAGGCATCCTCTGTTAAGACGACAATATGATTTGCATAGGCATATGCATCGGTAAAGAGTTGTAAGTCACCCTTCTGAACTATCTGAGGATACGCTTCATGTACTGTTAACACCATAGGAATGTTTTTCTTGTTCAATATTTTTGAGTATTCCTTTAAAAACCAGGTTATTTGTCTTCCCGCCCACATGATAAAATAAACACACTCAGGTTTTATCTTATCTGTGAGTTTAACCAGGTCTTCTAGAGATTTCTTGTTGTTATATTCTATAATATGATGCGGTCTTTCAGGATCTATAATTTCTAAAATAAAATCATCAGTAACTCTTGTAAATGGTTTGGTGTCATCTTCTTTCCGTTTTCTTTTGAATGTTACTAGTGTTATATCCGCTAATTTATCTAGTTCCTCTATTAAGTATCTGCTCCAATGGCCAATGCCTCCCCGTAATGGGGTGATATACAAAATCTTAGTTTTATTCACATTACTCCTCTAGATGGCATTTAGCATTAATGGCAAAATGAAACACCTATTATAACTTATGTTTTTTCTTAACTTTTAATGGCAAATACAAAACATAAAATATACAAAAAAACTCAATATTTGCTGCAATAATTATGTAGTAAGGATGGAACCCTTGATATACATGAAAAATGGCTAGTAACAAGGCAATTAATATTGCAATAATTACATATATTGTGATTAATTGCCGTTCACTTCTATTTTCAAACATTAGATATGAAACATCTTCTTTGACATATTAACATTTTTGGAAGATTTTTGACAATAAACTTAGTTCCTTCTCAGATTTTTTATGGGTTGATCATTAAAAATAGTTTAGTCCTTTTGCCATTTTCCCTCCTGCTGGGGACTCGTTCTTTCTCATTTTTTTGCATTCGGAGGTACTGTTCTTAGGAAAAGGACAGCTATAAATGAGGCTGCAATAACTACTATTAATTCGAAACCAGGGGTGTCTTTGTCTTTTGGAATAGTATCATTATTTCCAAAATAATCATCATATTCACCATAAGGTGAATAATCATTTGGTGCATAATCAATCCAGAATTCTGTCATGTTTTCTTGTGTATCGTCCCATTCTTTTGCCCAAGTATAAAATTCAGTTGCATTATGATCATCTGTAATCCATTCAAATGCAGCAACAAGATACGATGAATCTATTATATTTACTTGGGTTTCAGGTGCAGTCCAGTTAAGTTTTTCTTCTTCGGTCCAAGTATCATAATTCTTTGGGAATGCAACAGCAGATGGCTCGGAATCATCACCTGGAATATATGATACGTGATACCAGGCATCTGATGTATTATACCAGATATTGTAGTTTGAATTGTTTCTATTGAAAATTCCTTTAATCATCATTTCAACTACTAATGCTTCTCCAGCAGAATATTTTATTTCAATGATCTCTATATTGGGTTTATATAGAACATCCCACTCCCAGTCATTCCAATCTGATCCAACCCGGTGAAGAACATCATGTGGTGAATCAGCCTTTTTGTATGCTGATACAGTTATTGATGAAAGTAAAATCATACAAGCCCAAATAATAATCATCCAACTTTTTTGAGGTTTCATAAATTAATTCCTCCAGTACATGAAGAAAGTGTTATTTTTAAATCTATCGGAAGTGGTAAAAATGGTTTTTAGTTAAAAAAATGAAATTCGAAACATTATTAGTATGCCTTAGGTTTATTTATGTTAAATGAAGAAACAAATCAGAATATTAGGCATTGATGATGCTCCATTTACGTTTACTGAGAAGTATGCAACTGTGATCGGTGTTGTTATGCGTGGTGGAGAATATCTCGAATGCGTTCTTAGAAATCAGATAACCGTCGATGGTTCAGATGCAACATTTGTATGTAAGGAAATAATTGAAACTACAAGACATAGGAAACAACTGAAAGCAATGATGCTTGATGGAGTTGCACTTGGAGGTTTTAATATTGTAGATATAGAAGAATTATATTCTCTTACTAACTTACCAATCTTAACAATTACTAGGGATGAACCTGATTTTGAAAAAATTAAGTCTGCATTAAAAAAAAATTTTAATAACTGGGAGGAACGGTATACCATACTTAAAAAAGGAAAACTACATAAAATAAAAACTTTGCATAATCCAATTTATGTAAAATGTTCAGGTATTTCAATTGAAGAGGCAAAAGAAATAATAACGCTTTCTACGATACGAGGTGTCATACCTGAACCGATACGTATAGCTCATCTAATAGCGTCAGGAATAACACGAGGTGAATCATATGGGAAAGCCTAAAGCTAAAGTTGACGATAAAATATGTTTGGCATGTGGAGGATGTATCTCATTGTGTCCACATGATGCTTTATCTATGCTCGGAGGCAGAGCATTTGTAGCAGAGGATAAGTGCTTAAGCTGTGCTATTTGTATACGAACATGCCCAGTTGGAGCAATTAGCGGAGAGGTGTATAAATGAAATATGATGTCGTTGTGGTGGGTAGTGGCCCAGCAGGAACTGTAACTGCTAGATTCGCAGCGGAATCTGGGGCAAAAGTACTTATTGTTGAACGGCGAGCAGAAGTTGGAGTTCCTGTTTTATGTGGTGAAGGAATAAGTCAGAAAATTGATGATTGGGGTATGCTTGAAGGTAAGAGATGGATTGCAAACAAAATGGAAGGAGCTAGAATATATTCTCCAGATGGAACTATGGTAAGGCTCTCTGCAGATATGGCAGGTAATGAAACAGGGTATGTGGTCTATAGAGATATTTTTGATAAAGAACTTGCCCGAATGGCTGTAAAGGCAGGTACCGAAATAATGATGAAAACAGAGGTAACAGGTTTATTAAAAGAAAATGAAATAATAACCGGAGTAAAAGCCAATCAATTTAATGAAGAAATTGATATCGAAGCAGATATTGTTGTAGGTGCTGATGGTGTTGAATCAAAGATTGGACAATGGGCAGGTATTGATACATTACTAAAACCACATGATTTAGAAACATGTGCTCAATATACACTCACAAATATTGAATGCGACAAAGAATATTGTGATTTCTATCTTGGAGAAGAAATAGCCCCTGGGGGATATGCCTGGGTGTTTCCGAAAGGCAAAGATGTAGCAAATGTTGGAATTGGGATTCTAGCTAGTTTAAGCGAATCTGGTATGGCATTGAAGCTTCTTGATAAATTTATAGGCAGCCATCCTGAGTTGAAAAAGGGAGAACCGGTTCGACTTCTTGCGGGTGCAGTACCAGTAGCCCAGCCTGTTGAAACAGTAAAGGACCATCTTCTACTTGTTGGTGATGCTGCACGACATGCTGATCCTATAACAGGCGGCGGCCTTACAACCTCCTTAGAAGGGGGGAAAATCGCAGGTGAAACAATTGGAAAAGCGGTTAATGAACAAAAATTTGATAATGAAATACTGGGATCTTATGAAACAGGTTGGAAAGAGGCTTTCGGAAAGAAACTACGAAGAAATTATCTCGTCAAAGAAATCCTACTTGGATTTGAAGATAAAACTTTAAACTTGCTTGCTGACTCACTTAAAGATTACAAATTTGAAGAGTTCAGCACTTTCAGTATTGTAAAGGCGCTTGTGTTAAAACATCCAACACTACTAATGAAGCTGAAACCTTTGATGAAAATCTCAGTAGAAAAATAGGAGAAAAAAACTATGAAATGGGGCCTTGTATGTAAACCTAAAGTTAAAAGATCTATTTCACTTGGAAAGGATGTTTTAAAATTTTTAGTGGAAAAAGATGAGGTTTATCCTGAAAAGAATTTTGCAAAAGAGACTGGGATAAAAGGTTATTCATTAAAGGAGATCAATAAAAAGGCCGACATAGTTGTTACAATCGGTGGAGATGGGACGATACTTTGGGCATTAGATACAATAGAAAAACCAATTTTTTCAATTAACTCAGGAGGCATGGGGTTTCTTGCAGAAGTTGAATCGAAATATGCAATAGGTGGTTTAAAACAAGTAATTGATGGTGAATATAATATCGAAGAAAGAGCGAAATTAAAGATATTTCTTGATAAAAAAAGACTGCCGGATGCAGCAAATGAGGTAACGGTGCAGACCGCAAAAATTGCAAAGATTTTGTATTTACAGTTATTTGTAGAAAATGAATTATTTGAAACATTAGGAGCAGACGGCGTAATAATTGCTACTCCCACAGGCTCCACGAGTTATGCTTTAAGTGTCGGTGGGCCAATAATGGATCCTTCAGTAAATGCAATGATTGTTGCACCAATTGCACCTTTTAGGTTATCATCACGTCCGTGGATCATTCCCCTTGATAAAAAAATCGAGATAAAATTACTTCCAAAAAACAAAGAAACAAAAGTAGTAATTGATGGAAACTATGCAGAAAATATTACTACTGAAAACATAATAACTATTACAGGCTCTGAGAAAAAAGCTCGTTTTATACGATTTGGTGAATCTTTTTATCAAATGGTTAGATTGAAACTGGTGCGATAAATAACATGATTTTTTTACGGCGGAAAAGAAAAAATAAAACTGCAAGGATTCAAATAAATTGGAAAATCACGCTTGATTGCCTTAATCTCATTTTAGAATGCGCAAAATCAAATTATCCAAATGAATTCGGAGGGTTATTACGTGTTGATTCAAACAAAAAGAACACAATAACAGAGATAGTGATTTTACCTGGAACAATATCAGGAGATTCCCATGCAATTTTTAAGTTACATATGCTTCCGATAGATTTTACTATTGTTGGATCGGTTCACAGCCATCCATCGCCATCAAATCATCCATCTAATGCAGATCTGCAATTATTCAGAAAAATCGGTAAAGTTCACATCATTGCTGCAATACCATATAATAAATATTCTTGGAAAGCATATGATTACAACGGTAGAGAAATCGAAATGAAAATTGTGTAATAGATAAGATTTAATATAAAGCACTCTTATTCATTCAATTAGAGAGATATGACGGGTTCAGAAGTTGATATCATAATATTTGCACCATTAGCCCCAATTTTTGGTGTCTTACTTTTTTGGTTTATCCAGCTCCTTTTTATCGAAAGTCAAAAATATCTCCTTTCAAAAATATGGGATAAACATAAACCACTTTTTAGATTTACTAATTTTCTTGGGATATTTTTTCAAACAGTGTGCCATGCTTTAGGATATACAGTAACGAAAAGTGGTATATCAACTTTTTATATAAGTGTAAATTATGGTAAAGTGGCACCAAAAAAAGAAAAAAAAGGAATATTTGAATGGTTATCAAATAGTTTTCTTTTCATCGGTCCTTTTTTCATTCCTAGTTCTTTACTACTCATATGTCTTTTCTTCCTAATTACTAATGATTTTGATATTTCTCCCGCTGTGAACTATACTTTTGCAGAAGGGATGATTAATTTTGGTACAAACCTACATGTATTTTCAGAGAGTTTCTTCAGTTTTTTAATCAGTATAGATCTGCTTCATCCAGTACACCTTGGTTTTTTATTATTGTTGATATTTTTAGGAATGGGCATTCGCCCAAGCTACATCGGTGAAGAAAAACAGGAGAAAATCGATATGATATATGATTTAAAAAACATAAAATCACATATTTTAAGTAAACCATTGTATCTTATAATTTTGTTTTTATTTGCATACGTATTTTTCTATGTTTCTCTCCTTTTTAAACAGAGCTGGTATGTAGCGATATTTTCAATATTAGGTTGGCTTTCCATCATCGCAATAATTGCATTAGTAATAACACAAGTAATTTTGTTATTAATAAAAATCACAGATGAAATTCCTTCACCATGGAAACTTATAGTTTATTTAAATATCCCTGTTTCTTATGTTTTGATACGGTTATTGTTTCACTTTTTTCCAATAAAGTTTTCAAATGTTTTCTCATTGTTTTTAACAATAATATCTACTATTTTTATTGTTTTTCTTTTGCTGAAATATAAAACCAATAAATTTAAAACCAAGACAGATATGAAGCAATTAAAGAAGGTAAAAGAGGTCCCTCATGAGCCAAGACGAATTATTAAAAAATGAACAGATTGAAAAAATATTGTCACCACACCCTCTGTCATTTATGAAACTTCAATCCCTTTGTATATTTCTAATGGTATGGGGTGTCTTAATTGGATGGCTTGTAAATTTTTCAGGATTTAAAGGATTATTCATTACTAATGAATGGTTTCCAATTCTTGTATGGGGACTAGTACTTTTAATTGTTGGAATTGTTGCATCTCTTCTTACTATACGTTGGAGCATATTTTTCCTTTATCTAGGAGTTTTTGCAGGGGGCCTAGGCCTTATTTTATGGCAAGGATGGAATGATATATCAAGTGTTTTCATTCCATTTTATTCACTAGGTATTTCAATTTTAGGGTTTTTAATCGTTGAAGGGTATAGGAGATCCCACAAATATATCATCTCTAACTTTCGTATTGTTTTCAAAGGTGGCATTATTACAAAAGAAGAAAGAACTCTTAGATATGATAAAATAACAGATATTAATTCAAAACAAGGAATCCTGGGACAAATTTTTGGTTTTGGAACAATTATTCCCATTAGCCAATCTGGCTTTGGACTTGGAGCAGACAGTTCTTTTGCAGCAGGTGGTGTTCAAGTAGGTGAAAAAAAGGTAAAATTACTTGGAATTTTTGGCGGTGGAAGAGAAGTACAAACACCACGAACACGTAGTTATTATGAGCTACATGGCGTTCATCCATATAAAGAAGTTAAAAACATTGTTGAAAAACTAGTGCAAGGAAATGTCCTCACACAATATCAACAGGAACAAGTTGAAGTGCAAAAAGAACAAGTAGACGTTCAAAAAGAACAGATAGATATACAAAAACAAATGAGAGATCTTTTGAAAAAACAACCAGAAACAAAAAAAGAAAAAAAAACTGAAGAAGAGCAATAGAATTCATTGTTTAAGGATATATTTATAAAATAGTTTTTATTCATGAAGAAAGTATGGTTCCAAAGAAAGTGTTCTTTACTAAAGGAGTTGGGCGGCATAAACACGAACTGCAGTCATTTGAACTTGCGTTACGAGATGCAGGTATTGAAAAATGCAATCTTGTCAATGTGTCAAGTATAGTTCCACCGAATTGCAAGATATTAGCAAGAGAAAAAGGGAGGGATCATCTAAATCCAGGAGAGATAACATATTGTGTTATGTCACGTAATAGTACAAATGAGCCAAATAGATTATTAGGTGCTGCAATAGGTGTAGCAATACCAAAGAACCGAGAATCTTATGGATATATCTCAGAACACCATAGCTATGGCGAAGCATGTAAAAAAATTGGGGACTATGTTGAGGATCTTGCTGCCACAATGTTGGCAACGACGCTTGGTTTAGATTTTGATCTTGATAAAGCATGGGATGAAAGGAAACAAGAATATAAGATGAGCGGAAGGATTGTACAAACAAGAAATATATCTCAAACTGCAAAAGGTGAAAAAAGTAGTCTTTGGACCACTGTAATTGCAGCCGCAGTGTTTTTAGAAGAATAGTTTAACTTAGTAGATAGATAAGTTTTTATTATCAACCATTGATGTCTTCTCCTAATTAGTTATATTACTTTATAGGAGTATCAAGGAGTGAAGGAGAACATGGAAGAAGTATTTATTAAATGGTTTGAAGAGTTGAAGATTGAAGATGTCCCGTCAGTTGGAGGTAAAAACGCGTCTCTTGGCGAAATGATTCGTAGTTTAGGTGAACAAGGCGTTCGGGTTCCAAATGGTTTTGCGGTTACAGCATATGCTTATAAATATATGATTGAAAAAGCAGGTATTGATATAAAAATCAAGGAGATCTTATCTGATCTTGACACACACGATGTGCATAACATTGCAGAACGAGGAGAAAAAATCCGAAATCTCATCAAGAACACACCAATTCCACCTGAATTAGAAGAAGACATTCGAAAACATTATAGGGAAATGGAAAACCGTTACGGAGAAAATGTTGATGTTGCCGTAAGAAGCAGTGCAACTGCAGAGGATCTGCCCGATGCGTCTTTTGCTGGGCAACAAGAGACATATCTTAATGTTAGGGGTGAAGAGGAGCTTCTTCAAAAAACTAGAGATTGTTTTGCATCTTTGTTTACAAATAGAGCGATTTCTTATAGAGTTGATAAAGGATTTGATCATTTTAGTGTATATTTATCTGTTGGTGTTCAGAAGATGGTTCGTTCGGATCTTTCATCGTCTGGTGTGATGTTTTCTATTGACACTGAGAGTGGTTTCAGTGATGCTGTTTATATTACTGGTGCTTATGGGCTTGGGGAAAACGTTGTACAGGGTGCTGTAAATCCTGATCAGTTTTATGTTTTTAAACCAACGTTACAGAAAGGTTATAGACCAATTGTTGAAAAGAAAGTTGGTTCAAAAGAAAAGCGTATGATTTACAGTGATCATGGAACTGATCAGCAGTAGGTAAGTGATGAAGATAAAAAGAAATATGTCATTAATGATGATGAAATACTGACATTAGCAAAATGGGCATGTATTATCGAGGAGCATTATCAAAAACCAATGGATATTGAATGGGCCAAAGATGGAAACACGGGTGAATTATTTATTGTCCAAGCAAGACCTGAAACAGTTCATTCTCAGAAAGATGTAGCGATGTTAAGGACGTATGTCCTTGAGAATGAGGGGAATTTATTAGTTGAAGGAGAAGCAGTTGGAACTAAAATTGGTCAAGGAGAAGTCAACATCATCGAAGATGCAAAAGACATTGATAAATTTCAGAAGGGGCAGGTTTTGGTTACAGATATGACTGACCCTGACTGGGAACCAATAATGAAAATTGCTAGTGCGATTGTTACTAATAAAGGCGGGCGAACATGCCATGCTGCAATTATTTCTCGTGAGCTTGGAATTCCGTGTGTTATTGGTACTGGTGATGGTACATCTAAAATAACAAGTGGCTCAAGCATTACTATTGACTGTAGTGAGGGTGTCGGTAAGATATATGATGGTCTGTTGAACTTCAGAGTTGATGAAGTGAAACTTGATGAGTTGCCAATAACCCAAACAAAGGTTATGATGAATATAGGTGTTCCAGAGAAAGCATTTCAACAATGTCAGATACCTAATGATGGAGTGGGTCTTGCAAGAGAAGAATTTATTATTAATTCATATATTGGTATTCATCCACTTGCATTGCTTGAATATAACCAATTAAAAGAAAGAGCAGGCTCTGATCCGAAGATAGCTGAAGTTGTCCAAAAGATTGATGAGAAAAGTGCAAATTATGAGGATAAAGTTGAGTTTTTCGTTGATACTCTAGCAAGAGGTATTGCTAAAATTGCTGCAGGATTCTATCCAAACGATGTAATTGTACGTATGTCTGATTTTAAAACAAATGAGTATGCTAATCTTATCGGCGGGTATCTCTACGAGCCATCAGAGAATAATCCAATGATTGGTTGGAGAGGAGCATCAAGGTATTACGATGAAAAATTCAAACCGGCATTTGCTCTGGAATGCAAAGCCCTTAAAAAAGCTAGAGAAGAAATGGGACTTACAAATATAAAACCCATGATTCCTTTCTGTCGAACACCAGCCGAAGGGCGAAAAGTTATCGAGATTATGAATGAGTTTGGTTTAACACAAGGAGAGAACGATTTAGAAATTTATGTAATGTGTGAAATCCCGTCAAATGTTATTGTTGCAGATCAATTTGCAGATATTTTTGATGGATTCAGTATTGGATCAAATGATTTGACGCAGTTGACATTAGGTCTTGATAGAGATTCTGATATTATCGCACATCTTTTCGATGAGCGTAATGAGGCAGTTAAACGATTGGTATCTCAGGTTATTGATGTTGCACATAAACATGAACCGCGAAGAAAGGTAGGAATCTGTGGACAAGCTCCTTCTGATTTCCCGGAATTTGCAGCATTTCTAGTTGAATGTGGCATTGATAGTATTTCTCTTAATCCAGATACAGTTGTTAAAACAAGATTGCATATTGCAAGGACAGAAAATGAATTAAAACACTAAAACAAGTGGATAATTAGGCCAATGCGCCTAATATAGTAGTCTTGCCTATTTTTCTAAAATATGAAAGAATTCGTTAAAATATGATCGTTTTTTGTATAATTTTTCGAAATTTATATAAATGATAAATGGATTCATGTTACAGTGCATCAAGCACACATGTTACATTGTAGAAAATGTGACTCATACATGAGAGGAAGAAAGGACATACTGTTGAGAATGGAGAGGCGTGGAGGTAAGTGAGGAGAGATAAAAAAAAAAAAA
>JAUWIE010000094.1 GCA_030605515.1 Thermoplasmatota archaeon | reverse complement strand
CATGCACATCCAATTGAAAGAACACCTGGACTTGGAATTGTATATTGAAAGACAAATGCATCTGCAGAAATGGTATCTTCACTAGTTACATCATAAATCTCAATAATATTTTGATCATATTCAAGTCCAATACTGTAACCTGATATTGTTCGATCCCATTGACCATATATAGGAATTTCCAACTCAGTACGACCAATGATGCTAGTTGTATTTTCAATCCACATAATGCTTGGTGGCCCAGTTCTAAATGACCAAAGCGGTCCCTCTGTTTGTCCACCATTGTTATCATAGGCAATTATTTTCCAATAATACACAGCCCATTGATCAAGAATACCTGGATAATATGAGCTTTCAGATTGATTAACAATTATTATTGGTGGTGGATTTGTATCACCAAAATATACATCATAAGTGATGCTATCACCTGGGTTGAAATCACCACTAATCCAGCTAAGAGTAATATTTTGATCAACTTCAACTGCATCATTTTCAGGGGAAGGCTCAGAAGGTGTATATGGTGGATAATTTGGTCTCTCAACTACACATAATGTGGGATCACCACAGACTACCATTCCATAATACCATTCTTTTTCCCATAGAGCAAATGGTGCTTGATCATCAAACCATTTAAGGAATGCTTCGCCAATACTCCAGCCATCACCAAGTGGATTAGTAAAATCGTCAAAGTTAAGCATACTTCCACTTTTTGCAGATGCAATTGTTATTAACCCATAAGTTGTATGGAATATGTATGATCCAGCAAGGTAGTTAGAATCAGTGAATCGACCAGGTCCACATGAAAAAAGATTATAAAATAAAACTGGTGGGTCACGGTTTTGGATATCCTCTGAAAGAACCCAGTCACCATGATCATAAAAGACACCGATATCATATGGGCAACCATTTCCTATACCACGTTCCCAGCTACCAAATGGTGCAGGATCACCTTCACTTGGTTCAACATTTGCTTCATCACCTAGGTAATCTGTTGTAAGTCTAGTAGCAGAGGATGGGTTAGTGTAAGGACCATTAAGTAACCATGTACCAATATGAGTTATTGGTGTTGATACAGGATCATAAGTCAATCCATCAACTGGTGTACCATCAGTTTGACAGAATCGAGCGCTGAACCCATGTGCTCCCATCCATTCAGAAATTTTTACAAGTATACGGTTCTCACCAGATTGTAAATTTACATTTAATTTAGTCACATCAGCTTCAAAACCACCGTATCTATTATCATTTAGAATTTCTTGACCATTAAGCCAAATACGAGCACCATCATCATATCCAAGCCATAGCTGGCATGATTTATTAGCATCAGCATAAACTCTGGCAAATGCATAACATACTCCAAAGTCTTGTTCATCATAATCTGTCATATCAATAAAAGGACAACCAGAATCATAAGTAGTCCAGGTTTCACCACCCATTATTTGTCCATCAACTGGATTTATTGTCCCTTCATTGACACCAAGATAGTTTGTGGTAAGATATAACCAGAAATTATCAGAGGAGTCTTGATGGAAGCCATTTAGCAACCAACTTCGTATAAATTCTGCTTCAGCATCATAAGAATCAGGGTTATTAATCTGATATGTTAAATCATCAAAAGTTGTATAATCTATATCAGTAAACCTTGCGGAGAACTGGTATGTTCCCCCACTCTGACTTACTTTACATAACAATTGATTCCATCCCTCATTTAAGGCTACATCTGTTTCATACACATCCTCAAACCATTTGCCATATCTATCATTTGTATAGACATTATCTCCGTTTAACCAGACTTTTATACCATCATCACTACCTAGCAATAATTTCGCAAATCTGCTAGTAGGGCTGTGTACATAAATATGAGCATATGCGGCAGATTCAGTAGGTCGAGTACTAAAATGATGTCCACCTGAATAACTATGAGCACAGACTTGCACGAAATACTGTCCTAAATCCATCTGATTCAAATAATCTTCAGCTGTTGTAAAATAACCATAATCATAACGTACAACGTTATCCTCAAAAATAAGATCTAAATTTACATCCATATCATACCAATCCTCCTCAACATATTCAAGTCCACGAAATACCTGAGGTAATTCACCAACTCGATACGAATGAACCTTTGAAAGGTAATCGTTGACCATATTTGCTTCAGTGTCATAATTAAGCGTATGAGCATAAATACGACCTACATAAACTTCAGGACCCATGTCGCCAGCTCCTGCGGTATGAATCTCATAATCATTGTCAAAATCATTATCTTCCCAATTACCATCAATATCCATATAAAACAGATCACAAGGGAAAACAGATCCTGAAACCTCAGCCCAAGCAGCCGTGATGTCACCAATAAAAACAATACTAGTACAGCCAGAAGCATAACGCAGTGATACCCAATTCTTAATTTCCATAGGAGTGCCTCCAGATACGGTTTGGAGAAATATAGTGTATCCTTTAGACTCAAGATCAATAATATATTGATCAAGATTTACCATAATATCAGTGTATAGCGTTTCATCAACCAATATTGATATTTGATGATCCAATGGCTGTGGTGTACTTATTTTCATTTTTGGTGTCGAAAATTTAGCTGATGAAAGTAGATGTCTATTTAGATACTCATCCAAAGTTCCTGGTAATTCTCCATTTGGTGAAATCCATTGTAATTTTTCAATATCTGGTGGATTTTCATCATTAAAATCGAAAGATTCTTCCAACGGCTCTATTGTTGAAATTGTATGTGTTCTTAATGCTGGAATTATACTTGTTCCAATAAATAGGATGAAAATTCCTAAAATTATTATTTTATGAATTATGCTTTTTCTACTCATTGTCTTCCCCTATGCCTTCCATTATATTATGCTATTATATTAACTTTACTACAAAATATATAATTCTGTAAAAATATTAATATTTAAAGTTTAGCAAACCAAGTCTATAAACTTAATAAATCAAAATGATAAATTAGCATAAACTAAAATATACCTATTAAAAGATTATTGATTGACTATTTAGGTGATAAAAAATGGAGAATTCTCTTAAATCACATCTTTTAAAGAAACTTAAAGAAATAGATCAAAAGGAGCTTAAAGATTATCATGTTGTGTTACTCCCTGATTTTTTTATTGATCATTTTTTAACACTAAATGAATTTAATTTCACATTTACACAAATAAAGAATATATATGATCAAGGAGGTGGAAATCTTCCAGATATATCACAAAGAATTCATCAAGGAGGAAATGCGGCAAATACCGCCCTTGCCCTTGCAAAACTTGGTGTAAAATCTCATTTGATCTGTAGAACAGATAAATTTGGATTACATCTTTTAAAATTTTTTTTAGGCAGAGCTGGTGTCGATCTAAAAGGTGTAAAAACAGATGGACAATTAGCTATTACCACTGCATTGGAATTTGGAAAGAAGCACACTAATGTCATGATCGGTGAGGTAGGTTCTACATCTGATTTCTCATTCAACATTTTAGATGAAAACGATCTTAATATTATATCAAATTCAGATTTACTATGTATTTTAACCTGGAATCTAAATAAAAAAGGAACAGTTCTTGCTAAAGATGCTTTCAAATATGCAAAGAAACAGAAGGTTAAAACATTTTTCGATACAGGTGACCCTTCACCAAAAGAAAATGAGATTCCAGATTTGATAGAAAACGTTCTTTCTGATTCAAACTTAGACATTCTTGGATTAAATGAAAACGAGCTCTGCTGTTATACAAATGTTAAAATAGATACAAGAGAGGATATAATAAACGCTGCTATATTATTAAAAAATAAAATCAAAGCTAGGATTGACTTGCATACAGAAAGTTTTTCATGTACATTACATAATAAACAAACCATAATTCCAACTCTAAACCTTGCAAATATTTATAGATCAACAGGGGCTGGAGATACATGGAATGCAGGTGATATTTTCGCTGAATTATTAGGCTTTACTGACGAAGAGCGGTTATTGTTTGCTAATTTTGTTGCTGGATATTATATTTCCTCTCCTGATCCGATTCATCCAACATTAAGAGATATCATAAAATTTATATCAAATTCTAAACATGATTAATATCAAGTTTTATATTGGAAAATTTTAAGTCTCATTTATTGATACTTTGATATTGATAAAAAATGAAAACTGTAATGATTGTTGATGATGAAATAGATGTTATTGAAAAAGTAAAATCATTCTTGGAAGATGAAGATTATAAGGTTGTTACAGCAACTAATAGCCGCAAAGCATTAGAGCTTATTGATGGAGACAAAGAGGATGATTTCGGATTAATTTTAATAGACACATCTATACCTAGTAGTGAAAAATCATCTCTTTTTTCAATGAAACCAAAATCAAAAATAAAAATGGATAATATGGATGATTTCCTGCAAAAACCTTTCACAAAAGAACAACTTCTTGAGTTTGTAAAAAAACGAATCTAAAAAAAATATTGAATTTTTACTTTTGTTTACTTTTTAATAAATCCAAGACATCGATAAAATCTCGGTGAATAAAAAATCGATCTATAAAAAACAACACATCCAATACTTCTTAGAAATTTCTTTGCATATTTCAAACGATCTGACATTATATCATCATTAACTTTAGGGTTTATGTCTTCTGCATCTGTTCCAGATTTACATGAAAATCGATATATAAGACCTCCCTTAAAATCAATATCTTTTATAAACTTTAGAGTATCTTTGAATTCTTTTTCAGTCTCTGTAGGAAACCCAACAATGTTTTGTGTTGTTAGAGATAAACCAGGGAAAGCCTTTTTTAATCTTATAAAACAATTTTTCATTTTTTCAGTATCAGAATAGCGGTTCATCAGTTTTAATATTCGATCGTTGCCAGATTGAAAAGGGACATCAATAAAGATGATTTTTTTCCTTCTCAGAATTTTCTCTAACTCATCTATATACTTTACTATCCATCGAGGATGTAAATCAGTGATATTAATTTCATAATCACCTTTAATCTTAGTTAATTTATCCAAGAGCTCAGGAAGATTTTTATTGATATCTAACCCATATGCTCCAACATCATCAGCCGTTATTGTAAAGCTCTTATACCCTTGTTGCAATCCTTTTTTAAACTCATTTATACATTCAGTGATAGGTTTACTTTTTAGTGGACCTATTGCTTTTTTAATACCACAATACGAGCAATTCCCTAAGCATCCCCATAATATTCTGATATAAAACTGTTTTCTGGTAAGGGACTTATATACTGGTGACTGTTCACCGAGTAAATCTCTTAGAATATAGTTTCTTACATCTATATATTCATTTTCAATCCATTCTAACAATCTAACTTTTCGTAATATTTTTCTTACAGAACTGATTAATGTACTTTCATCTTTATTTTCAAATAATATATTTGTATCCTCAAGTTCAGTTGATTTGATAGTATTTTCAGGAAAAAATTTATCGATTTTATCTAATTCTTTAGTGCTGATTGTTTTACCTTTAAATATCTGAGCTAACTGTTCTTTTTCTATTTCTGGCAAACAACCTGCAACTATTATTTCAGCTTTATATTTCTGAAATTCCTTAATTTTTTTTAATGAAAAATTTGTATTTCTATCTCCAACTGCACAAGTGACAAATATTATAATATCTGCATCATCAGGACTATTAACAATGATGTACTTATTCTGAGTTAAATAATTTCGGATTTTTGTTGTATCAAGAGATCTTTTTGTACAAACCTCTTGAGCGTATAGAAATATTTTTTTATATTTCATCATATCAAGCAGCCTTTGAACTAATATTATCAGATATTACCAGATTTATTTATTATTATTTTTTATCTACAAAGACCTAATGGAAATATCTAGGAAATATATAAATATATAATCTTTTTATTAAGTTGTAGGGGAAAATGAAAAACACACTAGTTCAACGATTAATCGCGATAAGCACTATTATTCTACTACTAGCGATTTGTTGGACTCCTTTATCATATGGTATAGATGATTCAGAAGAATCAGTAAAATCAAATTGTTATGGTTTTATTGTGCCTCTTCCATCAGGGAAGGATTCAACTAATGAAACATTTCGTAACAGTAAAGTAAGACATTTAATTAATGATTTACTTAGAGAAAATATTTTTGTATATTGGACTTCAGTAAATTTTTCGATATTATCAAAAGAGATAAATGATGATAATAGTGTTAAAGAAAATTCCTTTAATAAAGGCGATTTTATAATACCTTTTTCAGGTTCAATTTACATTGATACATTAATAACTGCAATTATTTATGATTATAATCAAACTTGTGAAATTATTAATGATGATACAAACCAAATTGAAATATATGAGCTTCTAAGTCCACTTAATATCAATGCATATATGTTAGTTGAATCAAAAATTGCTCAGCATTTAGGAACATCAGCTCGTTATGGATGGCCATTTTATCTACAGGTTGCAGAGGCCGGTGGTTTTTTATCAATGGAGTTTTTATTAGATGAAGAAACAGCTGATCAACTAAATAACAAGGACTTTAATGTTTTCGTATGGCCATATAATCCTGATCTTGGTTCGATTTTTGAAACAATTAAAAGTTTATCAAATAAGGAAAATTGTAATGCAGTTAGAGGCTTTGTTCGAAATGGAGGTAGTTATGTCGGCTCTTGTTATGGTGCTTTAGCTGCATCTTCAGGATTAATAAAACCTATTCCAATTTTTTCATTACGACATGCTTACAATCCAAATTTACCCTACTTTATTCCAGGAATCAGTTTTTCAATCAGTGATTCCTTGATGAGTGATAAAATATTTGGAGATAACCCCCTTTACATTGCAACAAAAGAAATTAAATATAAAAA
>JAUWIE010000036.1 GCA_030605515.1 Thermoplasmatota archaeon | reverse complement strand
GGAGAATTCTAATAATTCTTTCACGCTTATCTCCCTTCATAAATACTAAGTAATAGTATTTTATATTTAAATGTTTGCTGTGCTCATCTATATTTTATAATATAAATAGTTTTGCTTAGTAAATTTGTACAAAATTTGTTAACTATGATGCATATAACTGAGAATATCCACTTCTTTTGTAATTTTCTATAAAAGAGGCTTCAATTGATACAAAATACACTAAAAAATCAACGAGCCTGGCGGGTTAGAAGGATTTTACAGGAGAAACACTGTATTTAGAATGCCAATTTCTCGTTTGTATGCAGTTATCTGTTGAAATTAATACCATCGGTTAACATTACCGCCCTTTCGTATCAAAAGTTTACCACACTTAGGGCATTCTACATCATCTGACTTTCGACCACAAACATTATCCTTTTTTGCTCTAGCTGTGAACGGGAGCGTCCAGCCACATTTTTTACATTTAATATTAATCATATTAAACTCGCCTACATAATAACTATTTTCTTGCCATAGACTATTTATTAAAATTGATCGCTTATTTAGATTCAATTATATTAAATAGTTGAACAGAATGTTGGAAAAACACCCATCCCATATAATAAGTGTACTTATAGCTTTATATACTTATGCTGCTAAACTGTCATTTTATATTATCATCTATCAACTTTTATTTAGCTAAGAGCTTATTATGTATGATAATTATACAGGATCTGCACAGCTTTTGCTAATTTTTAAACTAATATAAATATCTTTAAAATTCTTTAAATTATTTGGTTAACTTTTGTTGCTTTGCATCCGTTGATTGTTTTTACAACGGAATATCTAACATGATCTCCTGCATGAAGTATTGTTAAAAATGGAAGGTCTTGTTCATGGACGATTATATCCGTTCCATCTTTTCCTTCAATTAAACCATGCTTCTTTTTATCGCTATACCAGTTTACAATTCCATTCATATAACTATCTCCTTTTTTAGAATAAGTTTACTTATTAAACTAAAACGAATTTGTACAATTTGCACAATTATTCTGATTACTTGTATTACTTTTTGAAGAAAACTGAGAACAAACTTCATGTTCGAACACAGGTCGATTATGAGTTTTACATCTAATTATTCTTGATTTTTCCTTCATTTGATTATTTCTTCTTTTATTATTTCTCATTTTTACACACTGTTTATATTTGTTTTTAATGCTTTATAAAATAAAAAATTAAATCCATCTTAAATTAAAAGTGAAAATTCAAGTTTCTATCTTTTCTATTATATACTAACGTCATGCATAGCTTATATAGTTTCACATCAATTTTTTACCATATTATCTCCTCAATTATTTCTTCTTATCAACTGATAGAGATATCTCAATTGAAGATACATTAGTCTCTCTGCCTTCTTCATTGGTAACGCTCTCTGTTCCAATCTTTATATCTTTAAGTTTTGCATCTTTCATAAACCTGTTTCGTACGATCTCTGCAGTATCCACAGCTGTGCTTATCGCTCTGCCTCTTGCTTTTAAAATAACTCCATTTGAACCATTGCCATTAAACTGCGTTATTACCGCAAGTACGTAACTCATTGGAGGTTTCTGTCCAACAAATATAATGTTATCATCTGCCTTTTCTTTTTCAGTTTCACTTTTTTTCGTTGTTTTTTCTGCCATATTCTTTTTCTCCTTTTAATCGGTTAAAATTTTTATAGCAACCTGATTTATTAGACCAGATTGCTTTTTAACTATGAATGTTTGCTAGCTATTTCATTAATTATTTTCTAATTTCTTTACATTTATAGCGTGTGGCCCCTTATCAGAAGCTTCTAATTCATATTCGACTTGATCTCCGTCATTTATATAGGTCCCCTCTGTAAGAGAGTTTCTATGAACGAATATGTCTTTTTCATCTTCACCTTCTATGAATCCGAAGCCTTTTCTATCGTTGAACCATTTTACTGTTCCTTTCATTGTTTTTCACCTCCTCAGACTGTTTACATCTGGAATGCATAAAAAAATAAAAAAACAAAAATCTCAAAAACTCGAAAATTTAAAGTTATGAAAAACTCTTATCTCTATATTTCTTTCTGGTAGCTATAGCAACCTTCTAACTTAAATAGTTATCCATGGGTGCTTCCTTATTTTCTTTTGTTTCATAATAATTAGATTATAATCTATTAATAATATTGGTAAAAACTTGCTAGGTATGAATACTTAAAAATGTAGGATTAAGGGTGTTTTCTCCATTTGAGGCTACCTGCTAGGTATCCGAAATTATTCCCTAGCAGGTCCCACGGGCCTGGCGGGTTAAGGGGATTTTACAGGAGAGATACTGCATTTAGAACGTCTATTTTTTGTTTGTATGTGGCTATCTGTTGAAGCAATACCTAGCTAAGTGGAGTAGGTGGTACGTCTTCTGGTAATGGTGGTTGTATATCTGGTATTTGCCAATCATGTAGGTTTTCAATATTTACAAGAAGATACATAAAAACAGGAAGTGTAGTCTTCATCCAATGTACAAGACTATCATGTTTTCCACCACCTGCTGCAGGTTCATAATCTTGAGAGAGAATTTCAAATGTAAATGAAGGAACTTTAAATTCTTTAAAACACCAATCTGTTGAAGTGCCACTTGCTTTATAACCTTCGCCTTCAAAGCTCAGATCAGCATTTTCATATTCTGTATTTTCTGCAACCCACTCTTTTACATATGTAAATATCTTTTTTTCTTGATTTGTCATTTCAAAAGGTGGATTAAAAGCAGTCCATGGAGTAGCAATATTATGAACAGCTGTGTGACAGTTTAAATAAAAAGAAAGATCATGACTATCAATTTCATATGTTAAATCTCTAAGAGCTTGAGTTTCTGGCTCTGAAAAAGGTCGTCTTCCACAGTTTAAAAGAAACCGAGGAAAACTTGAAAACCATTTATGAAGTCTTGGAAATTCACGGTATGTAAAAACTTTTTTACCAAGTACTGTCCCTACTCGTAAACTACCTCCTCTAATTCTACCAAAATCAATATTAAAATTACGATTCAAATCAACTCCGTTGGCATTAAATCTATCATCTGCTTGTCTGCCATCAGGATTCAATAAAGGAACTATATAAATTTCTGTTACATTAAGAATGTTTGTAATCGATTCGTTTTTACCAAAATTGATTAGAAGATATTCAGCAAAATACAAGCAAGCTTCTCCTGCTTCCCATTCGCAACCATGTATGCAACCATCAATAAGACAGTTGTATTTTACCTGATTATTTTTTTCATTTGTTATTCTAATGCACCAAATATTCTTCCCTAAAACACTTTCTCCTATTGAAAATAGATTTACTAAATCCGGATATTTTATCTGAAATTCATTTAATAGATCGGTTGTCTTATAATATTCATGATATTCTCCATCTTTCCAATCTGGTAGAATTGAGCACACATCAAGTTCATCAATATTGTTGATTGTTTCCTTTTCATCATTTGATTCTTCCTCTTGAATACATCCAGAAAATGATAATGTTATCAATAAAAGAGTTATGAACAACACCGTTACGATAGATTTTTTCTCGATAATTAATACCCCCTTACGTTAATTGAATATAAATATTATTATATAAAATCTTGGAACAGTGTTTTGTAGACGTGCTTTTTTCAACAGATTAAAGTCAGCGAGCCTGGCGGGGCTCTTACCTGTTTTCTCCTGTAGAATTGATCGAAAAAGACCGGTTTTTGCCGGTTTTCGATTTTTCAACATCTCTCGCTAAAAGTTTTCTAATTTTTTTCACTTTTTCTGAGGTGTTGAATTATGAAAGAATCAATTTATGATAATATGACAAGATGTGAAAAAGAAGTAGCTAATGCGCTAAAAGAAATGGGTATTAAATGGTCTTATGAGAAACCTGTTTTTATCTGGGATGAAAACAAAAGACCAAGGGTATGGGCACCTGATTTTTATCTAATCTCATTTGGTATATATGTAGAGGTTTGTGGTTCAGAAAAGTTTGATTATGAGTATAGGAGAAGGATATTTGATAATAATGGGTGTAACGTAATATTTTTACATGTGTATAAAGAAACAGATAAATGGAAGAGTCATCTAATGAGTTATCTTCAATTTTTTACAAATTATAGAAATCACAAATTAAATGAAATCCTCAAAAAAGAAAATTGAATGAAATTATCATACCTGGTAGATTTTGATTAAATATTGTTGAGTACGAATATTATTTCGCCTATTTATCTCTTCCATATTTTCAACTCCATAAAATACCCTAAAAGACTACCTGGATCCAGTTTTCGTATCAACGCATCAGAAGGGTTTTCACCTATTTCTAACCATAATGAACCATGTAGTCTATGGTTATACCATTGAATAAATTCTTCAATGGTTTCAAACCGCCATCGGTGTTTATCATATTCATACCATAATCGTTCCAATTTCCCATTTGTCTGAGGGTTATTTCTCTTAGAAGGAACATGACGTATCTCATTCTCTTTGAGAAATTCTTGGAATTGTGATGTACTATTTGGATGATTTGAGTAAAACTGTGTTCCACGATCTGTGTTTACATCTTTAATGAAAGCATGAAATAAACTGCTTTGATCAATGACTTTTTGAAACGTTTCGATGCTATGCTCCGCGGTTGCTTCAGGGAACTCAGCACCAACAAAAGCATATCTTGAAGCATCATCTAACCAAATGATAACATGAGGATGATCTACAGATGTTCGATGCCAGTCACCATGGATCAACGAGAAACTGTGATCACGTTCATATCTGCATCGTTTCCGTTTCTTCTGTTTATTAGGATTAGGAAGTGTTCTTTTCTCCTTGAGAAGATACTTGTTTATCTTATGATGTGGGATATGGCACCCTCTATGTTTGAGTTCATGATATAGAAGTCTTGCACCAAAACGAGTTTCCTCCCAAGTTTTATCAATGATCTCCTTCTCAACAGTGGTAAGAGGCTTGCCTTTCGGCCTTCTATTATGGTTCAAACAAGGGAACTTTCCTGTTTGCTTGTATTGCTTTACCAATTGCTGTATCCTCCTGGGACTTACATCATACTGCTGTGCTAATCTTTTAGTAGCACAGTCACCAACACTGTCAGCATGCTTGCAGATATACCTTGTTTTCTTGTCTGTAAGCTTTGTCATCCCTGTATGTAATTCAAAACGAAATAATTTTTGTACTCTACAATTTTGATTAAATATAAAAAAAATTAAGTACTACTAAACAATATAATATATAAGGTATAGGATGAACAAAAAAGAGAGAATAGAATACGTTCAGAAAAGTCTAAAAAACAATGATATTAGTATAGCATATCATGAAATGAATAAACCTATTTTAAATGAGAGAAAAAATAGAGAATAATATTATTTACTTGTAACTTGTTTTTCAATTGGTAATAATGGCCTTATATTCAAAAAATGACAAAAAAAGATATCATACACAAAAATATGATAAATTCTATGACTTAGGCTATAAGGAACCAAGAGACGATTACCGAAGGGACTACTGTAGAATTATTCATTCCCCTGCATTTAGAAGATTACAGGGTAAATCTCAATTATTCCCTATTGGTGAATCTGATTTCTTTAGAAATAGACTAACACATTCTTTAGAAGTTGCACAAATTGGTAAGGGAATAGCCTCTTATTTAAATAATAAAATTAAACCGTCAAAAAATAAAATTAATATCGAAATTGTTGAAATGGCAGGTCTGATACATGATTTAGGCCATCCTCCTTTCGGGCATCAAGGTGAAAAAGCCTTAGATGACTGTATGGCAAAATGTGGAGGATTTGAAGGAAATGCACAAACCTTAAGGATATTAACTAAAATAGAGAAAAAAGATAAAGATGAAAAAAGTGATGATTTTGGCATAACAGAAAAAGGCAAGGATTTACGATATGGATTAAATTTAACTTATCGTTCTTTAGCATCGATTCTAAAATATGACAATATGATTCGCAATAGAAATAAACAATTAACTGAAGAACAATTTTTAAGTGATTTGAAAATTATTACAAAAAAAGAAATCGAAAAAAAATATGAAAAAAGCCTCATTGATACTAAAAAAGAAAAACTAATTGAAGATGATTTAAAGAAATTATCAGATATAATTGATTTTGAAGAAGATATAAAAAATACTTTGATTGAAAAGAATATAATCAATGATAATGCATATCCATGTGAATCTTTTAAGGAGAATTTAGAAAATATCAAAATACCTGATTCTTTAAAAGAATATAGTTCTAGAATTATCGAAACTTTGAAAAGATGGTATAACCGAGTTAAGTTGCAAAAAGGATATTATAAAACAGAAAAAGAATTTGTTGAAAAAATTAAAGAGAATGTTATAGGGGATAAAGATTTCAAGAAATTTAAGACTATTGAATGTCAAATAATGGATATAGCAGATGATATCGCATACTCTACTTATGATCTAGAAGATGCCTTAAAGGGAGAATTTATTTCACTTTTCGATTGCATTTTCCCAAAAAAAGAAGTAAGAGAATATATAAGTAAAAAGTTAAATGAAAATCAATCTTTAAAAAGAAAAGATTATTTGGAAAAGGATGTAATAGGGATTTTTAGAAGGATTTTTACTGAACCTTTAAATTTAGATGCTTTTAAAGAGTCATATACAATTGAGTCTAAAAACCCAGAAATTTTGGAATTATTCATAAATTTTAATGAACACAGTAAAAAATTCATAAAAAATGGATATTATCGAATAAGGCTGACATCCAGTTTAGTTGCAAAATTTGTTGGGGGTATAGAAATAGAAGATGAAATAAACGAGCATCCTCAATTAATGAAGTTAAAAATAGAAAATGGGATCAGAGAAGAAATTGAAGTTCTAAAACACTTTACATATAAATCTTTGATATCATCAAATTTATTAAAAATTCCAGAATATCGAGGATATGAAATTGTAAAAACGATTTTTGACGTATTACAAAAACCGGATGGGTACTTGTTACTACCGGATGATTACAAAGAGATTTATTTAAAATTAGGATCTAAAAAAGAAAGCAAAAGAATAATATGTGATTTTATTGCAGGTATGACAGATAGATACGTTTTAGAATTTTATGGACGGTTGAAATCCGAAAGCCCTCAAAGTATATTTAAACCAATATAAAAAAATTTAAATTTTAATAAGATGACGTACAACAATATTCTTCTGACAGTATCCAATTTATCGCATCAAATATTGTTTTGAAAAGCCCAAGAGAGGCCCTTGGGCTTCATGGGATCAAAACAATCACCTGTTATGGTAAAAATGTAAGGCTTTTCCTCTGCATATACTCATGTAGGGGGTCATTGAAACTAGTCCTGTTGGATGGAAAAAATCAAGGATTAATCAAAGATGAACAAGAAAGTAAATTTGGTGGTCGACGATATATATGGCTTACTGAAAAAGGTAAGAAAATCGCAGAACATCTTTCAGAAATGGAGAAAATTCTTTGATTAATACAAAATCTTTTGATGTGCAAACAATTGCTTTTAGAAGATGTTTTTATGGGACGAGAAAACATATGAGAAACATAATATTAATTCTCCCGATCTGGAAGACTGCAAGTTTGAAAGAATAATAACTTTACATTAGTTTACAAACATACCATTAATAGAATATTTTATATGGAATATGTTGATTTAGTTATAAATTAAATTATAGGTGAGAATATAATGCCAAAAATGCAAAACCTATCTGTAGATTCCCTCCATCTTGATTTAACGAATTATAGAACGATACCCCAAAAAGATGAAATTGATGCAATTAATGCCCTCATTACAATTGACTCTGATTGGTTCTGGGCACTTATGAATAGTTTATTGGAAGATGGGTATAATCCTACGGAGAATATAATCGTATTGCATAGTGATGGGAAATATGTAGTAAGAGAAGGAAATCGCCGAATTGCCATTTTAAAGATTATTTTTGGATATGCAAAAGATATAGACATTGACGATTCATATATTCAAAGGATAGGTGCAATAAACGACGATTGGAAACATGATAATAAGCAGGTCCCTTGTACGATATATGAACAAACAGAATCTAAGATGGTGGATAAAATTGTCGCGCGTATTCATGCAAAGGGCGAAAAGGCTGGAAGAAGACCATGGAACGCTGTTGCAAGGGCAAGGTATGATCGAGACGAAAATGGTAAATCGGAGCCAGGTTTAGATTTATTAGAAAAATACCTGGAAAAAGGTAAAAATTTAACACCTAGACAAGCAGAATGTTGGAGTGGTGAATATCCTCTTACCGTTCTAGATGAAGCTATTCGGAAAATCTGGAAACCTTTAGGTTATGATTCGCCAATTAAATTCTGTCAAGATTACCCTAAAAAAAATAAGAGAATAAATGACAAAATCTTATATGATATAGGTATACAAAATTTAAGATTTAAAGAAATCAGAAATAAAGACGAATTCTTTGGTATTAAATACGGAGTGCAGCTTCCAGTGACTCAAACTTCATCAACAGATTCAACGGATAATTCGACTGATACTACATCTCAGACTGATTCTGGTGGTACTACTTCTTCAAAATCGAATGCTGTAGCATCGAATGACCCGAAATCTGTGTATAAAAAATTAATATCTTTTAAACCGAAAGGCAATGGTAGAGAAAAAGTCGTCACATTACTAAACGAAATAAACAGATTAAAACTTAACAAGCATCCTCATTCCTTCTGTTTTCTTCTTAGGAGTATGTTTGAAATTTCTGCAAAAGCTTATTGTGCAGACCATAAGTCTTCGGGAGGACCAAGTTATCTTAAGAAAGACGGAACAAATAAATCTCTGGCCGTCATTTTAAAAGAAATACAAAAACATATAACAAGAAATAATACTGATAAAGAGAAAGTGAAGGAGCTTCATGGTGCAATAACTGAACTTGCAAAACCAGACAGATTACTGTCTGTAACCTCAATGAACCAACTGGTTCACAATCCATCGTTTTCGATTCAAGCCAATGATATAAGCACATTATTTGGAAATATTTTCCCCTTACTTGAAGAAATGAACAAGTAAATGGTGCTATTATGGGTAAATTTAAATCACCATTGCGATATCCTGGGGGCAAGCAAAAGATTTCTCCATTTATAATTGAGATTCTAGAAGAAAATGATCTTATAGATGGGCATTATGTAGAACCCTATGCAGGAGGCGCTGGTGTAGCAATAGAATTACTACTTAGAGGTGTGGTATCTCATATTCATCTAAACGATTCGTGTCCTGCTGTTTTTTCATTTTGGCACTCAATTCTTAATGAAACTGAAGAATTTTGTCGTAGAATTTCAAGGGTATCACTTGATGTTAAAGAATGGAAAAAACAAAGAGAAATCGTCAGAAATCCAAAAAATAAAAATAGATTAGATCTAGGCTTTGCTATGTTTTATCTAAATAGATGTAACCGGTCTGGTATTTTATTAGGTGGAGTAATTGGAGGATTAAATCAAAATGGGAGGTGGAAAATGGATGCACGTTTTAGAAGAAATGATCTTATTCGAAGAATAGAAGCAATTGCAGGGAAAAAACGATTCATCCATATTAAAAACTGGGACGCAGAACGATTTATTTTGGATTACTTACACAAATTACCTAGCAAAACTCTTGTTTACTGTGATCCGCCATATTTCAATAAAGCAGAAATGTTATATCAAAATCATTATACGCCTGAGGACCATGCACATATATCCAAAGTAATACAAAATAGAATTCAGCAACCTTGGATTGTCTCCTACGATAATAATCCTGCTATCAAGGCTTATTATGACCAATGCAAATATTTCGTATATACACTTCAATATACAGCCGCAAAAGTGTATAATGGTTCTGAAATGTTTATTTTTTCAGAAAATTTGAAGATGCCTAATGAGTCTTCGGTTCCATATATAAATCAAGCTTTAGAAACACTCATTGACAGAGGTTATTAAAATATATCTAGGACTTTATCTCGAAAGTAGTTGTCGAAGCGTTATTTTGATAACTTTTACCTAAAAACAACAGAGTTATATCTCAACATCTCTTCCTGAATATCTCTCCTGTTGTGTTCATTAACTCCCGGCAGATTCGAATCTTAAAAAAACTTTCAAGTATTACTTCATTATCTAATCATAAATAGTGATTATAGACAGTTTTTCTCCTTAAAACTCTCATCATAGCCTTTATTCTGGGTTACGCAGATTTTTAAAGAAACAGCGGTTCTTAGATTGTAGATTTGGAGGAGGAAACAAAATGGACACAAAACAAATAATTAAGGAATTGCAAAAATCTAATTTATATGCTGAGTGTTCAAAATGTTTCACCGAATTTAAAATTTCAGATGGCATCTTATTTGATGGAACTGAACGCTTTCCTGCAGAAGCCTTAGACGCTCAAAAGATGCTAAAAGATGGATTAAAACAAAGGAGAGAAGAACTAAAAAAGAAAAAGGATTTAGCCACAAAAAGAGCAGAAATAACTACAAAATCTGTAAATATTGGTAAGAGTCTAGAAAAAGTCTTACCCACCATGAGAGATTTTAAATTAGAGCTCCCAGACTGTAGATTTTTAGGTGATCCCATTGATTTGATAACCTTTAATGGAATCTCAAAAAACAAAGTGAATTCAATCAGTTTTATTGAGGTTAAAAGTGGAGGGGCTAGATTAACAAAAGAACAGAAGTCAATAAAAGATGCAATAGAAGATTATAAGTTAATTTATAAGGTGTTTTAATGACTTTTTTATTTAAAGAATTTCAAGAGTTCAGAAAAATACTCTGTGTTTGCCCTTGTTGTGGGGAATTAGTTCGAGTGTCAGATTTACATTTGAAAGTCAAAGGCCCAACCCTAAAAACATGGCTTGATGATTACGAGAATAAATGTCAAATTTTGAAAAAGAAAGAAGGAAAATTTGAAGAAATTGAAGGAAAATTGAGAGACAAGGCACATGAAAAAGGTAGAAAAGAAGCGCAAAAAGTTTTCAATAATGCAATTTCTCCAGCTTTTAAAGCTTTAAAATATGACCCTTTTGATGTAAAACCTATTTTAAATCCAGTGGATTTTGTAGTATTTAGTGAAATGAATAAAAAAAATTGCGTCAGTGAGATTATAATGTTATCAAAAAAATGTATTAATCCACAATTAAACCTAATTCGGAAACAAGTAAAAATAGCAATTAATAAAAATAGATATGATTGGCAAGTCGCTAGAATTGACGAAAAAGGCTGTATTTCGTTTGAGTAACCTTCATAGTATACCAATCGTTTTCTATCACGAGGAAAATAATGATCTGCAAAATCTGTGGTGTAAACGAAACCGATAACCCTGATAGTATTTGTGATGATTGTAAGGTATCAATAGTTAGAAATGACGATATTCCACCATGTTTGTGAACGGCTTAATCACTTATATTAACCACTCGGTCTCTTGGTTGTTCCACAACCTTTTTAATTCAGGCATTATATGAATATATTCGAAGACAGACCAAAAAAAAGGATTCAATTCAAAAGGTTTTTTTCTTGCATCATTTTGAATTATAGACTCGATTAATATTTGGACTTTATAATCCCTTTCTAGATCTTTTAATCTATTAAAGGCTTTATGTGTAGCTGGTCTAGTTAATTTCAGCCTATCCGCAATATCAGCAGAGACAATTTGTTTTCCCCCCAATCCAATGATAGTTTCTAAAATTTTTTTTAATGTTTGGCCTTTATTCCTCTCACGTTCAATTCCTAATACAGAATTTTTTACTTTATCATATGGTAAAAGATCATACATATATTCTTCCTGAGGTGCTATATTAAAATATTTTTTAACATCTTTCTCAGTTATTTCTTCTAATTTATTATCAATAGCATTTTTTAAAATTCTATAGGAAAACTCAAGGGCAAATCTTGGAAAACCACCAGAATATATTGCGATTTTATTAATTGCTTTATTAGTAAATGGAGAAATATCATCCTCCTCTTTTATCTTACAATATTTAATTCTCTTTTTTAGTAATTCAATAATATCTTTATTTGTCATAGGTTCAATAAATTTTAATTCTTCATATTTTCTTGATAGTTGAGGTTCCCTCATATAAAATTGAGTAAATGTTGAACCATGCCATGCTGATAAAAATACAATTTCACCCATAACCTTTGCATCGATATTTAATAACTGTCCATACGTCTGTATTGTTGGCTCATTATATCTGTTGTTTTCATCTAGAGGGAAAATGTGTTCATCACAAAAAAAAGAAGTAATTAATGCACTTTTTCCACCAACACTATATTCAGCCATTTTTTTACCCAATCGTTCTCTTTGATTTGGGCCAATAAAACAAACTTCCCTATCATCAACTTCGGCAAGGGTATTTTTTAATATTTGTATCTCTGGAATTACGTCTTTTTTCTGTATGACATTTCTTAAAAAATATTCTCCAATGAAGTTTACTATTGTTCTAGATCCGCAACCTTTTGGACCTACTACGGCCATATCTTCTTTATTTGATTGAAGTTCTTCTACGATAAATTTTCCAATATCCTTAATTTCTTTTTCTCTTCCAGTGAATAAATACTCAAAAATTCCCTTTAATGGTTTTTCATATTCTATAAATGGATTTCTGGAGAGATAATGTTTTTTATATTTTCCCTTGTGTCTTATAGTATTTAATACGGTATTTTGTACTATTGTAAAAGGATTTTCATAGCTCATATGTTATCTGTAATGCTACTATTTGTATTAATAATTAACGAATTTTGAAAATATATTTACCTTTTAATTAATTATTGAACTAAATAGTTATTAAACTAAATTTAGTTATAATTCATATAAAATAGTTATTTAGTTTCCTAAAAAGTATTTTTATTAACCCTATTTCTATTCTAGTGTCAAGGTGGAAAAAATGATAAAAGATGAAAAAAATATTAAAAATGAAGAAAAAAACGCAGAAGATTGCCCAGTAACGACAAATTATGAAAACATCGTGAAGAAAGGAAACAATAGTATAAAAGGAAAAATGTATTATAAAAATTTGGAAAGGGGGAATAATTTGAGATTATTCTCAGTAAATTTGACTGGAAGCAAGTAATAATGACAGAAAAAGGTAGTAGCTATAGTAAACTTGTTATACATCCAAAATTCAATGAAACAATTAACGATTTAAATCGATTAAATATAAAAATTCCTAACTATCCAGATAATTCAGAAATGGATTTTACAATGTACAATTTCCCGGATAATGGAGAATTCGTTACCAATGTTGAGGAAATTAAAAATATTAATTTAGATGCAAAAAGAGGTGCAGAATTAGTAAATGACAGCTTAAGTATTTCAGCTTATGATGAGTCATTAAATAAATTTGCCTCACTAGAAGGAATCGCAGTATTGATTTCTCACTCCCAGATAATACATCATAAAGATGACTATTTGCCTTCTAATTTTTTAACATTAAACTTTTATACTCGTGCAAAAACAATCGCAGAAGACTCACAATATGTTAAATATTCAGAAGAATTTGAAACAGAATCGAAAAAAGATTATGCCATTGACCGTAACGAATTTCTACTATCCAATACACCCAATAATTCTATAATATTTATTGACGGACCATTGATAGGAAAACAAATGAGTTCATATACTATAGAACTCAATAACAAACTTTTGTCCAAAAATGTTATTCCTATCTTTTTTGTTAAAAATAGTTCAAGTAATTTAGTAACAAACCATGTTAAAGAATTAAAAGATAAATACAACTCGGATATGCATTGGGCATATAGAACATTAAAGCCGGGTCAGAGAACTAACTTCTTTAGTTATATTGATAAGTATAATAAACAAAATGGAAAAATATTTTGTTACTTAAAAGCTTTTGACGTAAGTCCTCAAAGAATAGAATTTCATACAAGTACTTATCAAAGATACAAGAAAAAAATTGATGATCTTATGGATGTGATATTTTATTTACAATTAGTACAAGGTGAACCAAAAAATCCACAATTAAGATCTATTGCAATTGCTGAAAAATATGCAAGAGAAACATTGAAATTAATCAACTTTGCTAAAGTAATGGCAAAAGCAGGAATCACTCCAACTATCAATCAAGATAGATTTGGATGGGGGGGTTAAAATGGTTTGGATTGTAAAAGGAGAAGAAAAAGGAAAGATAGTCTTGATTTCAAAAAATGTTGATAAAAATGCTGGTATTTTACATAAAGGATCTTACCTTACAATAGAAGATAATAATGATAAAAAAAAGTTTATTGTAAGAGCAGATGATACTTTACAACATAATCCATATTCCCCATCTCCACTTATTGTTGACATGGATCTGTCCCCTTTGACTCAAGACCAAAAATGTCAAAATATTGTTTTCTGTGATAGAATAATGGAGCTTCCTGAAAGAATGGATGGGAAAAGTAGCTTTATAAAACCTCAAATATTAGCTAGACGATCCAATCAGGAAGAAATGGACCAAACGTTTGGAACAAGAGAGGGAATGCCTGTCTTTCCAGCAACTGTTTTTGCTAGGAGTAGTCAAAAAATTTGTGATGATCAAGGAAAATCTATCAACATTAAAATACCCGAAGACGTGTTTTTTCATCAAATGCTTATTACAGGTAGAACTGGGTCTGGCAAAACTGTAGCGATGAAATATATGTCCCAATATTTTTTGGAAGATTTATGTCTTGAAAATGGACCAGGGGCTGTGCTTGCAATAAATGTAAAAGAGGAAGATTTACTTACTATGGATAAAAAAAGTGAAACTAAAAGTAAACAATTACAGGATGAATGGAAAGATCTGGGTCTTAAGCCTCATGGTGTTGAGACTTTTAGAATTTATTATCCTGGAAATTTATCCTCCAGATATTCACAAGATGTAGATTCTGATAAATGCGAGCGGATTACATTAAAAACTGAGAATGTTGACCCTGAAACACTTTCTGGATTAATTCAAAACATAACAGATATTGGTGCAGATCAATTACCTGTGATATTTAGATTTTGGAAAGAAAGACACATGAGTTCAGGAGATACTCTAGCAGATTTTATCAGATATTTTGCTGATCCAAATAGAAATAGAGATTATACTGGGATGAATTCACGATATGAAGAATTTCCTATTAGAATGCACTTTGGAACATATCAAAGTGTGTTAAACGCTTTGACACGTGCCACAGAATATTTTGATATAGACGGTGCAAGGGAACTTACAGCAGCAGATATTCTACAACATGGTAAGATGTCTGTTATTGATGTTGTTGGAAAATCAGCATTTGGATTTGGTGCTGTATTATTACGTGATCTATTTGAAAAGATCTATGATGCAAAAAGCAGAAAGGAATTTCTTATCCCAGTTCTGATTGAGATTGATGAGGTTCATGAATTCTATGGAAATGCAAGAAGTAGAGAAGCACTTCAAACTTTAGATTCGATATGTAGAAAAGGACGTAGCCTTGAAATAGGAGTAATATTTGCATCACAAAATCCCTCAGATATTCCTCCTGGCATTGGGAATGTAGTAAATACTAAAATCTATTTTAAATCTGATCCTGCAAATATCAAAGCTTTAGGTGTAAATATATCGGGATTTGATCCTGAAGCACTAAAGGCGGGTTATGGAATTGCAAGAATACATGGATTAAGTCAACTAAAATTTGTGAAATTTCCATTATCAATGGCAGGTGTTCAAGATGGAAAAAAGTGAAATTGATGCTGATATGGAAAAATTACTGAAAAAAATGCTAGAGAAAGACGAACTCAAGCTAATGAAAACAATAATTGAAAATCGTGGTAGGCTCAACTTAAGGGCGGGGAAGTAGTTGTTTAAAATCGATTACACGTATCAAGTTGGAGGTCCAAAATATAGTTGTTCATTACCAGATAAAAAAGATGCAAACCATAATATTTTTGTCATTAAAGGAAGAAATGACCAAGGTAAAAGTACAATAATGCAGATGGTTGCTTTAGGACTTTTTGGATTGGAGTCAGAGGATATAGATAAAAAATTAAAAGATAGAATGAAGGGATTACTTTCAAGCGATGCAGATAAATGTGAATTCAATTTTTCAATATTAAGTAAAGATGGGCAAACTAAATTAGATAGTGTGTTAAAAAATGGACAGATAGAAACAAAAGTAAACAGTTCAAAAAAAGGAGCTACTTATATAGAAGATCACTATAAATTAATATATGATGTGCCTGAAGAACCAATGAATAAACTCGGCTCTGCATTAAAATCTGTAGAGGATAATATTAGAGAATATTATGATTATTCAGAAAAATATATAGAAAATATTGAAGAAATAATAAATAAAATCGACTCTTACGAAGAAAAAGAAAATAAGTTGAAGGACGAAAAAGAATTATTAAAACAAAAACAAAAGGGATTAAAAGAACGTCAAAAAAGGTTAGAAGACCTTGAAAAAAATTTAACTGATTTACAAAAAGGACATACTGTTATAACTTTTACAAAAAATTATAGAGAATTTGAAAGATTAAATTTAGAGCATAAAGAAAAAGAAAAAAGAATTAAAAAACTAGAATCTAAAGGTGTAGGAGGGGGAGACAAAAAATATAATCGTCTTAAAAAAGAATTTATGGAAAGTTTAGCAAATCTAAAATTTTTAATAAATACATCTGAGCACTTCGAAAAGGCAATTATAAAAGATCATAAGAAAAACCTAAAAAAACTTGCTGAACAAGTTAACGCTATAATGACACTACAAGATCTTGATGATGAAAAATTGATATCATGGCGTAGATTTCTAAAATTTCAATTAAATGAAATAGATTCTAACGAACTACTTCATAAGAAACTTGTTGAAGAAGATCAATCACAACTAATAAAAAAATTAGTAAAAATTTTAGAAGAATTTATAGATGTTGATATTGTAATTCCAGGAACAAGTGGAAAGTCAGTAAAAGAATTTATCGATAAACTTGAACAAAAAGATAAAGAAATTGAGTCTAAAATTTCTGAAAAACTAATTCTGTCAAAAGCAATAGATGAGATTAACGAAATAATTAAACAATTAGATTTAATTGCTCAGACAAAGAAAAAAATTCCAAAAAAGGAAACTACTGATACAGATGAAGATTTAGAGTCATTAAAAAAACAAGATAAAGAAATAATTGAAAAAATGAAGGTTCTAACAAAATTTTTGGATGAAATAGAAGATGTTTATAATGAAATATCGGATAAAGATAAAACCAGATATTTATCAAGTGAAGATTTGATTGAAAATGAATTTAATGAAACAAAGAAAAAGATTGGCCCCTTGAAAGAAAAAATAAAACAATCAGAAGCGGAAATTAAAGCAAAAGAAGAATTTATCAAGGAGTATAGTAAAATTACTGAACCACCAAAATATGATAAAAAATTATTAGAAACACAATATGAATTAACTTCATCTCTTCTTAGAAAATTAGGTACATGGAGAGATAGTATTAAATCATTAAACTTAAAAGAGATGAAAGTTGAAGCTGGTGATGAAGAAACAAAAAAGTTATATTCAGCTTTAGCTGACTATTTTGCTGATGTTTTAAAAGTTATTTATTATGAGAACAAAGGATGGAAAATCAACAAAGTAGATTTTATCAATAGAAGTTACATTGTTAAAGGAAGACCTCCAATAAGTTTCATTAGAATTGGAACTGGTCATTCTGCACTAAATTCTTTAATGGCTCGCTTAAAACAAAACTATGGTGGTAAAAAAAAGATAGTTTTATTTGATGAAATAGGACTTATGGATAAAAATAATGTAAACATCCTCCTTAAAGAAATTAAAAACCAAGTGGACTCTGGTGAAGTATTATTCGCATTATTAACAAAAGTAGACGATAATCTTGAAAAAATCTCTTTTGAACCAATAACTTGCAACTAGGTGATTTATTTGGAACAAGGTTTTATTGATGAGCAACAATTTAATGAACTTAAAAAGATCTTTGAAAACAAAAAACCGAACAACTATGGTTTAAGTAAGTTTATCAAATCTTATGATAAAAATAAGAGAGAATTTTATAATAATCTATCTTTTCTTAAGGAAGACATAAATCTACCATCCTTGCAGATAGAAGAACTTATTAGACAAAAAATATTAGGCCAACTTTCTGAAAAAGAAGAAAGATTGACCTTTACCTTTAAAGGTTTGTTAATAATAGAATATGAAAGAATTACACCAGGGTTAAAACTTAATGAATTATTAAATGATCTAAACAAAATTTATTTTGATAATGTTATGAAATTATCTAAGATTCCTGTCACATCCAGAGAAAAAGCAGTAATAATTGGACTTCTTGGGCTTATGACAATATCTAAAGATTATTCTTTAAAACCAAATAAACAAAAAAAAATATACATTAAGAATGTTATAGACGCAGCTGCTCATTTTTTAACAACATTAGGAAAGGATTATGATGACGGAAAACTTGAGGATTTATGGACGCATAGCGTTGTTGGTGAAGGACCTATTTTGGGAGAGTTTAGAAGAGCAAATCAACTACCTAATCGAACTGAAAATATTTATAAAAGTGGTAAAGGGCATGGTCATTATTTAGATATTTTGATTAATGACTATATTGATAAGAAAAAGCTAATATATCTGTTAAAAAGAATTTTTGATAAAAGACCACTTACCTATTCTGAAAAAAAGGCGTTAATTAAAACGCTTGATAATATCAAACAATATGAATACAAAATTTTTAAAGAAAAACCACCATTTAAAGTGCTTGAGCTAAGAAAACAAATAAAAAATATTATTTTAAGTGACATTTAGAAATTTTCCTATTTTTTAGAAAGATATAAAAAATTATTATTCATTTTATTTATTGTGAAACGTGAAACATTAACTGTTGGTCAAATATTACCAAGATATGAATTAATTGATAGGACGGAGATTACGAGCCAACTTCAATATCCTGACATTAATAAAATAGAAAATTTACCATGGAAACATGATAAAATATGCCATAGTTTGCATCATATCTGCTCAAGGATATGTTCTTTTCCCCCATCTTTAGTAAGATATTTCATTCTAAATTACTCAAAAAAGGGCGATGTTGTTTTTGATCCTTTTAGTGGAAAAGGCACACTTCCTTTAGAAGCTTTATTGAATAAAAGAATTGGTTGGGGAAATGATGTTGCTCCTGATGCATATATACTAACTAAGGCAAAAATATGTGGAATAAATCCAAAAAGATTTTTTCAATATATTGATAAACTAAGTACACAAATGGGTTTTGTTAAATCAATAAGAGATGTAGATAAAAAAGTAAAAATATTTTATCATAATACTACTCTTAAACAGATATTTGAATTGAAAATTCTACTAAATGAAAAAAAAGGAAAATACGCTACATTTACCAAAGCTATAATTCTTGGAATCCTACATGGGCCCTCAAAAAATTCACTTTCATTAAGCTGTTCTCATTCGTATTCAATGGCTCCCAATTATGTAAAAAATTATGCAAAAAAACATAATCTAAATAAACCTAATAGGGTAGTAATCAATTGTATTAAAAATAAAGCTACAGACTGTTTTAAAGATGAACTGCCTAAACTAAACGGAAAAGCCTTCAACTCAGATTCTAGAAAATTAAAAATAAAACCAAATTCTTGTAATTTAATTGTAACTTCTCCTCCATATTTTGCTGTTCAGAGATATGGCTATGATAATTGGTTAAGACTATGGTTTTTAGGATACGAATATAAAAATGTGGAAAAATCACTAGTGAGCACAAATTCTGAGATAAAATATGTACAATTTATGTATGAATCTCTTTGTGAAATGAATAGAGTTTTAAAAAATGGATCAAATTGCTTTGTTATAGTAGGTGACGTAAAAAGAAAAACAGTTAAAGGAGGAATTATTAACACAGCCGAATTATTAATTGAACCTGCAATAAAAGCAGGATTCAATGTTGAAAGCTTAATAGTGGACAATATACCTCAAGGACGTAAGGTATTTAACTCTTCATTATCATCAAAAGGGATCCACATAGAAAGAATTTTACATCTAAAAAAATAAAATATTTATTTTATTTCCCACCCAAATACTTTACCACTTCTGTGTATTGGATGAGTTAATTCATTGAATTCAGAAATTTCACAATTGCTTAGATTTACAATATTTGAAGCAAGAATTTCAAAAGTTTCGATGGCAGGTTCAAGAGGCCATCTATCAGAGCCATATCCATATATTAAAATTCCTTTTTTTGCATTAAAACCAGAATTTATTAATTTTTTACAATCTGTCAAAGCACTTCTATGTGCAGAATAAGGGGAAAGAATATGCATTAAAATATTATCATTATCTTTGCCATTATCTCCTAAAAATCGTAGCATTTTTACTTCAATAGCCCATTCCCAGTCAGGTTCATAACCAAAACAAATATCGCATTGTTTTTTAGAATCAAAAGGATAAGGAATACCTTCTCCACAAAATCTTTCATAGATTTTTGGATTTATCTCTTCTAATTGCTCTTTAACTAACGTAATGGTTTGTTTTTCAGAGTGTGGGCCGATTCCAGGTCTAAATGGTTTTTTAGATCTGATATTAATTGCAATAGGTTTTAAGCCATCTGATTTCTTAATACCTTTAGCAAAATCTTCTACAATTTGTTTAAGCTTTAAGGCCATGTTCACAATCCTAATGATTATATGTAGTATGTTTTTAAAAAATATTTGATTAAAAATTTTCAGTAATTTCTTCCATTATTTTTAAGATTCAACTTTTTCTTTAAGTAATAAAATAGCTTGTTCAACTAAATCAGATACAGATCTGAATGGTTTATTATCTACAGCTGAACCTGTATTTTCTTTTACCCATTTTACTAGATCTGGATGAATTGTAACAGATAACCTCTCTCGTAGTGGTTCATCTTTCTTAGGTCTTACCATAATTACATACGAATACACATCGAAACATATAAATATTACTACCACTATTACATATAATTACATACGAAAACATATAATAATTAAGGTGAAATAAGGTGCAAACCTTTCAAAAAGACCTAATAACCAACTCAAATTATTCACGTTCAACTAACTTACATAATAATGGGTTAGACGGAGGTAGAAACCAAGAATGGAAAGAAGTCTTAGAAAAAATATGCCAAAGACATGTCGAATACCAAAATCCTTATGGAAAGGAAATGAGGAATTTAAGATATGTAAAAAAGAAATTAGATGTTGAAAAATTAAAAAACCCATATATCTTAGATCCAGATGACTACAAAACGGATCAAGAACTCTTCGAAGCAATTACACATTGGTGGAAAACAAAGAAAAGAAAAAAAGAAGGCACAATCAAACACAGACTAAGTATTGCAAAAAGAATGAGCAATCATCCAGTATTTCCAGTTAACTGGAAAAACATCAAACCAGAACAAGTAATCACATACCTTGAATACAGAGAATACGAAGAAAATGCTGGAAAGCATGCAATTATCAACGAATGGAAAACAGTAAACACATTTGCTAAAGCATTTGCAATAGACACAAAACTCTGGGGATATGTACCACCACGACCACCAAAACCAAAAGTCAAAATCGTACCAATGCCTGATACAACATACAAACTAATACACGCACACTATTCAACAAACAGATACAAAAACGCACTCATCGGACACATACTAACACATGGATTTATCATCGGATGGAGACCAAGTGAGATAGCCATACAAAAAATAGATGATATCTACCTAGACGATGGATACCTAATCATAACAGAAACCAAAAAGTATGATCAACCAAGACAAGTTTTTCTTGAAAAAGACATACTTATCAATCCAAGACGTAAAAGTCTCAAAAACTGGATAGAACACTGGAGACCAAGTGTGCCTTGCATGAGCATCTGCTAGGTGGTGAAAGTCCGCCCCCTT
>JAUWIE010000082.1 GCA_030605515.1 Thermoplasmatota archaeon | reverse complement strand
ATCTTGTTTATTTCCTGTTCTAGTTTTATTTCGTTGCAGACTGCTGCAACAATGCCTAAATGATCAAGATTCCTACTTTCATGCATGCATCCCAAAAAAAGAAAACTGGGATGAATTATTTAAAGATATGCGGAATGTGTGTTTAAAGATTAAATTTATTCTTTTCCATGATCTAAAAGAACATTGCCACCTATAAGAAATCCATCCTCAGTCTGAGAAGAAATAATTTCATCGTCAACTTTGACCATAACAGTAATGTCAACGAATCCAAATCCAAATATTGGAGTTGATATTACCGTTTTGTTCTCACCAGGTTCTAGATCTAGAGATCCTGAAGTTGAGAAGCCGAGCCAAACACGCCCTCTAAAAAATGGAAAGCCGAAATAATAATCATGATCCGTTCCATTCACCTTTATTTCCCATTCTGCATCTTCATCAAGTGTAGTTGTCCCAGAATTAATGATAGTAGCAGTTACTCTCCGTTTTGATGGTGTTAAAATATTTCTAACAAGAGCATCATCAATTGACTGCATGTCAAAAATTTCAGCATAAAGATCTCCATCTGTTGCCTCCCAGACTAAACCATCTTCTGAGACATCAAAAGGATAATTTTCATTTGATACTTTAGCATCACCTACTTTACCATTATCATACCATGAAACACCATGATCTGTACTAGTAGCACTATAAATTTCACCGTTTCTTACATAATAACACTGAACATCGCCATTTGGATCAATAACGATCCTTGGATTTGTTCCTGTAGTTGCGACTGTATAATCTGTATAAATATAACCATCGTTTGAAGAAACATAACAATGAATTGCATTATTATCCTCATAGGCTACATATACATAACCCTCAGCAGCTGCCACATCTGGATGTTTAAATTGATGGTTAATCTCTGAGTCATAATATTGATTCTCCATTTTCTCATGATCACAGTAGAATCCTGATAGCATTCCACTATTACCAGATGTTTCAAATGCCCAATGACTCATAAGTGTGTCGGGATCGATATCACCAGATATATTAGCGCAATTCTCAAGATCGTACCAAAAAACAGATCCGTGACCAACTTCGTTATAAATTGGTAAAAACCAGGCAGGACTCTGTTTATTATGCTCATCATCGTAATCAATATCTGTTATAAGACCAGCTATCCAATGTCCTTGAACCCAATCTGTTTCATGTGGATAACCGCTACAAACTGCTATGCCGTTTTTCCCAACGTTATTTAAAATCCATTCGCCCCAGTGAATAGTACTCCATGTTGATGGGTCAGTTATATCATTTAATATCATTATATAGGTGTTAGATCCTTGGTTTCCAAACATTGCATATGCTCCATCACCAGGACCCATTGAATCGACTGATACATATTTCTGTTCTCCAGCCCATGCGGGCAATAGCCTTGTCCATCCTACGCCGCCATTTGAGAATGCCAGGGCTGCATCAGTTGTTGTAGAATCATGGAATGGTACCTCTTCGACATATCCAACTAAAAACTTGCTACCACTAGATACCATTGATGGGCTAGTGTCGCTAAGTGGATTATTTGTAAGCTGCCAATCCTCTGATGAAGTATCAAGTTGAAAATCAAGGTTATTTGTAATAACAGGTTGAATGGGTACATCTGCGGTTTTGATCATGACCGAGGGCGTTGGATTTGTATATATTACTCGGTTTTCTTCCTGGATGCTATCTTGATCAGATAATACATCATTGCTATCCTTATCTTTGTTATCTGCTAATGTATCTGTGTCATATCCCCCGATCTTAAGGCTTGGATCACCAAGTAATATCCATTCTTGAACTGTTTTAACATTCGTTTTGTCATTCATACTAAAGGTTTGAACATATTCTCCTAATGTCTGGCAAAAGGTTTCACCGAGAATATCAAAGCCTTCTTCAGCGTATTGTCTAAAGAACTCGGGATTAATCCATCCACCAAGACCTTTTACACAATGTTCTCCTAGTAGACCATAACCTAAACCTGAACAACCAATCGTTGCAATAGCGCCACCATGTGGGACTCTTATAAGCCACCAACTCCAACATTCGAAAGCATAAGACCCATGTTTTACACTGTGAAGCACTTCAGTAGGGTTGTAAAATAGCTTCATAAGTGAAGTATCAAACATACTATTATGGCATCCTCCAACTAGGAGTACCGGAAGTTTATCTCTATTTCTAAGTTTATTCATTGGGAAAAATGGATAATTCATTTGGAATGTTGATAATCCTTCAAAATCACCATTACGTCGACCTCCTGGAATTCCAGGATAATGATTTGCCCAAGTCATAGGATTACCATGCCCACCAAAATAAATAAATCCACTACCTTTACTAATAGCATCTATGACATCTTCCTGACCTGTAATCTTACCATTTGATGGCCAAAGAATATCATATTCAAAATCATCAGGCATATAATTCATAGCCTTAAGAGTTTCCATTTCTCCTTCATACCATAAATCTGAACCTATGTCATATTCATATACAATTTCATCATTTGTATTAGTAATCCAAACATGCATCCTTGTATGAGAACCATTGTCCCCTTCGGTCTGTGGTTGCGGATCATATGATTTTCCTCTAATGATCATTTCTCCCGATGCATAATATTCTACACGTGCCCAGCGATCTCCAATATATGCCTCAGTTGGAATATAATATACATTAGTATTTCCAAGAGTATTGCCTTCAGATGGTGAGGTAATCTCAGCAACTGGTTTTGCTGGATATAAAGATTCCTGATCCTCATCAATAGATTCAATTTTCAGATGGTCTTCCTCACTAAAAGTAATATTAGATTTTTTTGTGCGATCGATAGTAATGTTAGTTACATCAATCGGGCCTTTTACCGAAGAATCAGACAAAAGTGCACTCTGTGCATGAATTGTGTATTCCCCATCAGGAAGATCACTAATATCCCAGGAATGCCCAAGATCAGGCTGATCCTGAAAACCATCACCGGTGATCACGATCATTTTTTCGAACCAATCTTCACCATAAGTCCCTGTCTCATAGTTAATAATTTTATTTACAATCGTTTTTACTTCTCTGTTATTTCTACATGCCAGTCGCCCAACATATACATCAGGCAATAAATCCATTTCATCCATGCCATACCAGTTCCATTCTGAAAATTTATCATTACAATTGGAATCCCATGTTTCAAATGCAAAACCACTTTCGCCATCGTAACGATAAATATCCGAATAATAAAGATCGCTTACATATCCGTCCTCAGCGTCATCATCAACGTTTGCATATCTAACTGGAAACTGCATATCTGGTCTATTTAGACCAAAAAATGTTCGATAACCTCCGACTAGCAGTACATACGTAACATTCCATTCTTTAACTGCTTCCTTAATAAACAGTTTTATTTTCTCCTGGTTATCTCTGCCATCACTTACATCAAATTCATCGTCACTATATATCTCATTTAAAGTAAAAAGTCTAGTTTCAAGACCCATTTCCGTTTTGTGTTCTACTAGATTTTTGAGATTTGACTGATATTTTTTTGCTGTCAAGATTAATAGATCAACATCATCTTCATCTGAAAGAGTCGATGTAGATCCTATAGGTTCATTATAGGATAATTTCACCTCAATTTCTTTTACATATTTGATAGTATCTTTTTCGGGTGAGTACCTTACCGGTTTTAGATTAGTTATTACAAAAGTAGCATGTTCTCCTTTATTATTGAGACCGACACGAATATTGTAATCAAAGTGATTTTCTGGAGAGAATTTATTATTCTTATATGTTTCTTCATTAATAAGAGAATTTTCAGATGGCACATCCTTGATATTTTGTTTCTGTGGGAATTTTGATAGGATGTTTCCTGCAAGTCTCATTAATCCGGTTGCTATTGCTGTCTCAGCTTCATAGTTTAAAGGTTGTGGTGTTGGAGCTGGCTCAATTTTTGCCGGGAGCGTCATTATCTCATCAGAAGAATGCGAGATCTCTAAATTATTTACAGTTGCACCAAAGGGAATTTCAAGAGTAGCCCTATATTTTGGTAATTTTGGTTCACCTGCTTTAGATATATATGAATTTGTACCTTTCATATCTAGCTGTATAAAATTTTCGTTCATTTTATCTGAAGTAAAAGAACTTTTAGATATTTCTGGATCGGAGAAACTAAATGTTTCAATGATAATTTTGGTATTCCCATCATTTGTATCTGGTGAATTTTCTTTCCCTATCACACTTCCAGAAATTGTGGTTAATAAAAGTGATATCATCAGCATTATTGAGAAAGTTTTTGTGATTTCTCTCTTGCTAAGTTTTTTGTTTCTATTAATCTTTTTCATTGTCAATTCTCCTTTTATTCTTATTTTTATATTTTATCACATATATAATCTATGTGACCTTAATCACAAAAAATACTAGTTTTTGTAATTTTTATAATATTTATAAAATAATTTAATTTAAGAATATATAAAGGTTGCGTTTTAAAAATTAAATATTACTGTTAATCTGTCGTGAAAATAAATTAAGGCAATATATTAAAATATCAAAAGAAGAGAAAAGAGGGGTATTTTTATTTAATACCCGTTACAAACATTCCGAAGACAAATCCATCTAAAGTCTTCTTTTCCTTATCTGCATTTCCGGATTCCACAATAATTTTTATTTCAACTTTTCCGAACCCCATTATAAATCCATCGGTGGAAACAGTTTCAGAATCCTCTGCTTCGATCTCATCAATATCGTCTTCAGAGGTAATGTTTATTCTGCCTAGAATTCCTCCTTTGACTGAGATGCTCCAATTTATATCTTCTGCATCAACATCACCGGTGTTTTCGATATCAAAACTTATCTTCCCGAGTCCGCCAGCAACATTATTGATTTTGATTTCAGCTTCTTCAGGTGGTGGATTCTCAACTGTTGCAGTTGTAGAGACTTTATTTTCATTATTGTCACTATCAGTAACAGTTAGATTAACTGTGTATGTACCATCTGCAGAATATTTGTGTTTTGGGTTTTGTTCAGTTGATTCAGCACTATCACCAAACTCCCACTTCCATGAGGCATAAGGAGGTGTTCCACCACTAGCACTTCCCGTGAATTGAATATCTTCAGCAACCATTCCAGAGTAAGGACCATTTGCATTTGCTTTAAGCGGCTGAGTTCCATTAACTATAGCCACAATATTCCAATTATGGTTGAGATTATAATCTGTTAGTTCTTCCCATGTACCACCCGTTTTTACCCAATCACCTTTTGTTGGAACTGCAGGGCCGGGATCTGCACCAATAGGGTATTCTCCCGCTACATGCGTTATTTCGATTGATATCCATAGGTCTTTGTTGATATCTAATGAAATTGGGGCAGTAATATCTATTCTCATCCAATCTTCACCATTAACAGTGTATGGTTCCTCTACTATGATTGAACCTGGGCTTGATGCAGTCCCTGCATCATATATTTTTACATTACCTGAATGTTCAAGTCCGATGCTATCATTTACTGCGTGAAAAAATTGAACCGCAATAAGTTCAAATCCTTCATATGAGGCTAGCTCATCAGGTGTAATTCTAATTGCTGCTTCAAAGGTACCATCATTGGTTAGTCCAATAGCAGTATATGTTGTTCCATCGTCAAAACGAATAGTTTCCTCTCCTAATGGACGTGGATAATCATCATTAAATACATCATATATTCTTGAGTGTGTAAATGTTATTATATGTTCATCTTCTTGTGTATTTGCCATTACAGCCATTGTTGATAAAACCATAATAGTAATGATCGAAATTACTCCAGCTTTGTTTAATATTTTTATTCTCCAAGATGTTTTTTTCATTGATTTATCACCTTTTTATTTATATTTACATTTTTGTCACATTAATAACCTATGTGACATCGATCACAAATATCACCAGTTTTTGTGATTTTTATTTAATTTGAGAAATAATTTAATTTGTGAGTATTTAAATATTTCGTTCATGATAATAGGGACCATGTTAAATTGTTGAATTATGCCATAAAAAGTTTTATGGTGGAGATTGATACCATAAATGTTAGAGGAGGAGAAATTAAAAATGTCTAAGATTAAAATGATTAGAGCACGTGAAGTCCTTGATTCTCGAGGGAATCCAACTGTTGAGTGCGATGTTGAAATTGATAATGGTATATTCAGAGCCATGGTTCCAAGTGGAGCAAGCGCTGGACAACATGAAGCATTAGAACTTAGAGATAAAGATGAAAATAGATTCTTAGGAAAGGGGACATTAAAAGCAGTTGAAAATGTAAATTCAATAATTGTGCCAAGAGCTGTTGGGATGGATTGTACTCTGCAAAAGGAAATTGATGAATTGATGCTTGATTTAGATGGTACAGAGAATAAAGATAATCTTGGTGCAAACGCAATATTGTCTGTATCCCTTGCGATTTGTAAAGCAGGTGCTGCTGCGAAAAATCTACAACTTTATGAATATATTGGAGAGTTGTTTGGTGTTTCACCGTGTAAATTACCTGTTCCAATGTGTAATGTTATCAATGGGGGAAAGCATGCTGGTCAGGAGAATTCTATACAGGAACATATGTTGATGCCTACAGGCGCGAAGTGTTTTAAAGATGGTATTAGAATGATATCTGAAACGTATCACCATCTCGCTAAACTTCTTAAGGGAACGTATGGCGCTGGTGGAACTTTAATTGGTGATGAAGGTGGTTTTGCACCTGCTCAAATAACCGATGTCAATGAGCGGTTACAGATGATGCTTGACGCAGTTGATAACGCTGGGTATAATGGCATGATGAATATTGCTTTGGATCCAGCATCAAGTGAGTTTTTCTATGATGGTATTTATAAGATAGGGGATAAATCCTTTTCTGGTGGAGAGATGGTTGATTTTTATGTTGATTTATGTAAAACCTATCCGATCGCAAGTATTGAGGATGGGCTTGCTGAGGACGACTGGGATTCATGGGTTGAAATGGTGAAAAAACTTGGTAGCAATTTACAAATTGTAGGTGATGACCTATTTGTAACAAACACAAGGAGAATACAAAAAGGTATTGAACTTAAAGCTGCGAATTCAGTACTTATTAAACTTAATCAAATCGGAACAGTTACAGAAACGTTAAATGCTATAAAAATGGCTCATAATGAAAAATGGACTGCTGTTGTTAGCCATAGAAGCGGTGAAACTGAAGATGATTTTATTGCGGATCTCGTGGTTGGAACAAACTCAGGTCAGATAAAAACAGGAGCCCCTGCAAGAAGTGATAGAACTGCTAAATATAACCAATTAATACGAATCGAGGAAAAACTTAGCGGAAAAGCGGTTTATCCCGGTAGAAATTTTAGAAATAAGACAACTTCTCCATTAAATCTAGCGTAAACGTTTTTAGATAGTTATTTATATTGGGCTTCGAGGCGTTATTTATGAAAATACTCATTACTGATAAAATGGCAGATGAAGCAATTCAATTGTTTAAGGACAAAGGTCATGAGGTTACTTATGATGAAATGGATGCAGATATACTTCTAAAAGAGATACCTAATTTTGATGCCCTTATGGTGCGTAGTAGAACTAAAGCCATCACTGAAGTGGTAAATGCAGGTGCTAATGGAAATCTAAAAGTGATAGGCCGTGCAGGTGTTGGTGTTGATAATATTGATATTGAAACAGCTGCTAATAAAGGAATAAAGGTTGTTAATTCTCCAACAGGATCCACGGGGAGTGTTGCTGAACTTGCTATTGCTCATATGCTTGCATTAGCTCGATTTATTCCAAGAGCAGATGCATCTATGAAAAATGAAGATTGGATTAAAAAACAACTTAAAGGATCTGAGCTGCAAGGTAAAAATCTTGGTCTTATTGGTTCAGGCCATATATCCCAACATGTCTCAAAAATCGCTCAGGGATTTGGGATGAATATATTTGTATATTCGCCTCATTGCACAGATGAAAAAGCAAAAAAAATGGGAGCTGTTCGGTTGGGTTTAGATGAGCTTCTTAAAAAATCTGATTTTGTTTCACTTCATATTCCAAATACAAAAGATTCGCATTACATTATTAACGAAAAAACATTGTCTCTGATGAAACCTACTGCTTTCTTAATTAATTGTGCTCGTGGTGGTGTTGTTGAAGAAGAAGCCCTGTATAAAGTATTGAAGGAGCAACGTATTGCTGGTGCTGCTATTGATGTATTTGAAGAGGAACCGCCAAAGAATAATCTGTTCTCCAAACTTGATAATGTTGTTATGTCGCCGCATATTGGTGCTAGTACCAACGAAGCACAGATAAGAGCGGGTACAATTTGTGCAGAGCAAATGATTAAAGTTTTAAATGGCGAAACACCTGATTTTTGGGTTAACAAGAAATTTTTTTCGTAAAGGAAAAGTATAACTACTTGAGGTGGTTTTTATATCTGCTATGAAAAATTTAGATAAGATTGTTGATAAAATAGAAAAAAACATTGATGATAAAGATAAAACCCGTGAACAGGCACTTAGGTCATCTCGAGAAATTATAATTGGATGCCGAAAAGCCATTCAATGCTTACATCAAGATTTAATGGAGGATGCAGAGAAACATATAAAGAAATCTTCAGTAAAATTAGCAGATTTACAGGATTTAACAAAAGGATACCCTGATCTATATCACGCGGGTTTTGTTGAAAACGCTGCACAGGAATATGTGGAGGCTTTATGTTTATCTAATATTATGAAAGGTAAACAGTTACCTGATCCAGATAAAATACAAACTACATATAGTTCATATTTAATGGGACTGTGTGATGTTGTAGGAGAGCTTAGGAGAAATACATTGGATTTTATAAGGAAAGGAGAGGATTTAAAAGCAAATGAATGTCTTGATATAATGGAGAAAATCTATGATGCCGTCATTCGATTTGATTACCCCTCTGCATTGGTACCAATAAAGAGAAAACAAGACATGGCAAGAGGCCTGATAGAAAGGACAAGGGGAGAACTAGCCATTGCAAGCTGTGAACGACGTATTGAATACCGTACTGATGAGTTCCGAGGACTACTTGATAAACTTAATGGGAAAAAGAAGAGAGGAAAAAACAAGAAAAGTGATAGTGATTTGGATATTGATCGTGTCTGGTAAAACCTCAAAAATCCTAATTTATTATATATTTTGTGAACGAAATCTTTATAAAAAGCCTTTATATACTCCAGGAAGGGAAGGCCTGTCAAATTATGATGGATTTAAATGTTGAAAATATCGTAGTGTCTACTCAGCTAGCAAAAGAGTTTGATCTTAAACAGTTAGCAAATTCTATATCTGATGCAAAGTATAATCCCGAGGAGTTTCCGGGTCTTGTAATAAACTTTGATATTCCTAAAACCGCTGCGTTAATTTTTTCTAGTGGTAAGGTTGTTTGTACTGGTATCAAAAGGATTCAAGAGGTTAACACTGCTATAAATATGGTTTCAAAGAAAATAAAATGCGTTGGAGTTTCTGTTTATGATAACCCAGTTGTAGATACGCAGAATATTGTTGCATCAACAGATTTTAATAAAGACTTGCAACTCAATGTAATAGCAAATGAATTAATACAAGAAAATGTTGAATATGAACCAGAACAATTCCCAGGTCTAATTTATAAGATGAGGGATGTTGGCGTGGAGTTGTTGCTCTTTAGCTCCGGAAAGCTTGTATGCACCGGAGCGAAAAAGATTGAGGATGTATCTACTGCCATTGAAACTATGAAAGACAATCTTACATCTTTGGGAGTTTTATAAAAAAATGGAGGGAATATAATTATGCCGAAAGTAATAGTAGAAAATATTGTAGCGTCTACATCTTTTGCAGATAAACTGGATTTAGATGTAATAGCTCAATCATTAGAAGAAGCTGAATATGAACCAGAGCAGTTTCCTGGATTAGTTTACAGACTAAGCAGTCCAAAAACTGCAACACTTTTATTTAGAAGTGGAAAAGCTAACTGCACTGGGGCAAAAAATGTTGAAGATGTGCGGAAAACTATTAATATAATAGCGGATAAACTGAAGAATCTTAATGTAGACGTATATAAGAATCTTGATATAGTCATACAAAACATTGTTGCAATATCTGATCTTGGAACCGAGCTAAACCTCAATGAGGTTGCAATGGGCCTAGGGTTGGAAAACATAGAGTATGAACCTGAACAGTTCCCCGGGCTTGTCTACAGAATCAAGGATCCTAAGGTTGCAATGTTAATTTTTGGATCTGGTAAAATCGTATGCGCTGGTGCAAGAAAAACTGAGGATGTATCGCTTGCTGTAGATAAATTATCGGAAGAACTTCGTTCATTAGGTCTTATTAAAAAATAATTAATTTTCACATATTTTTTCTTTTCTTTTTTTGTCAATGATTGTTTCGATCCAATGACTCCATTTTAAACAGACTGTCCAACAATTAGAAATGGTATAGAATAAACTAAGAATTGTCAGACAGTCTGTGAAGAAACGGAGTCTTACGGTTTATTGATAAAAAAAATTGTCCAAAATTTCCAAATAAAGTATATATGTTATTGACAACTCATTTTATTATTGGAACGTTGTGAATGTAGTGATAATTAGAAAAATGAATTATCTTTTCTTTAAGAAAGGAAATGCATATGCGCTAGTTTTTTGTTTACTATTATTTTATATAATAATCCCTTTTGCTGGTGGTGAAGAAGGTGATATTACACTAGTGACCGTAGATGATGACTATGATGTAACAACAGATGGATGGGGAATAGATCATTTTAATAATATACAAGATGGAATAAATGCAGTATCGGAAGGTGGAACAGTTTTTGTTCGAGCGGGAACCTATGAGGAATCAATTATTATTGATAAATCTATTTCTCTTAATGGACAAACAAGGGATATGACAACAATTCAATATGAACAGAATCATCATATCATACAAATAACAGCGGATGATGTGGAAGTATCTGGTTTTACCATTCAACATGTAACCTATAATGTAGGTGAAAGTTATGCAGGTATTTACATAGAATCCAATCAAAATATAATTAATAACAATTATATTTTTGAAAACAGACGAGGTATCTTTTTAAATAACTCTAATTCAAATAGTATAACTTATAATATTTTCATTGATAATGATATAGGGATTATAACTTTTAACTCAAATTATAATATAATTTCAAATAATGAAATGAGTGGGAGTCAAACAATCTATAATATAAATCTGTATGACTCATCAAATAATATTATTACAGATAATTTTCTTGAGTATAGCATGACAGGTATTATATTTTATAATTCAAATAATAATCTAGTTACTGGAAATTTTATTAGGAAATGCAGCTATGGAATTTTTTTCACATCAATTTATCCTTCGTTAGATAATTATATTTATCATAATAATTTGTATTTAAATACAGAAAATGTCCGAGATTATGGAGAATTAACAACTCACTGGGATAATGGCTATCCTGATGGTGGTAACTATTATGACGATTATACTGGTGAGGATGCAAACAATGATGGATTTGGAGATACACCATATGATATCCTACCTGGTTATACTAAGGATAGCTATCCCTATGTAAATGTATTAGGCTGGACAACCCCGCGGCTTGAAATTGAAACAATAGATAATGTAAATGAAAATGAACCATTTTTAGTAACAATTACCGCAAATGATGAACCAGTATTTAGTGCATCGGTAACCTTTGCAGGATCTGTCTATCTCACTGATGCGCAGGGGAAAGCAACACTTACCGCACCAGATGTAAGTAGTGATCAAAACTTTACAATAACGGTTTCAAAAGATGGATACTCACAAGTTGAAACAATAATCCTAATCCTTGATAGTGAAGATATAACAGAACATCTTATGATCTCAGCACCTTCATCAATAAATGAAGGAGAGTTAATACAAATTATTATTACAAGTGATTCAACACCCGTTATGAATGCAGAAGTGAATTTTGCTACTATGACAGATTATACTGATCAAAATGGTCATACATCATTTATTGCCCCACAAGTTGATCTATCAACAATATACTATATCACTGCTAGTAAACCCGGGTATATATCCTCTTTTGTAACTATGCAAGTAATTAATATTGATGAGGATGAATCAGGAGATAATGATTCTTCGGGTAACGAACCTGATATACCTGATCCACCATTAGATGAACCTGATGATGAAGAACCTAGTGATGATTCTAGTGATAGTGAAACAGAAATACCACAAATTGGATGGATAACAGGTCTAATAACCCATGAATCAGAAGAAATAATGTTACCTCTTCAAGGAGTAACCGTATGTGTCATACTATCAAATGAAAACAATATAATAACTAGTAAATGCGCACTAACAGACTCCTATGGATCATATCAAATACCAATACTTATGGGATCATATTCTTTAACCGCTGGAAAACAAGGATTTATCACAAAACAAAAAGAATCAATACAAGTAAACGGTGATCAAACAACACAAGTGAATTTTGTTTTAGAAACAGGGATGGTTGAAACAGATACAACAGGTTTTTTACCAATACTGCTTAAAGAAACACGTGAAAGTATCAATTATGCAATAGATAAAGGAGATGTCGGTGCAGATATTATCATTAAACAAGAAGAAGGCGATCTGTATAATAGCGCGGTTGTCACCTATGATGAGCTCAATATCAATATGAAAACAATATCAAAAAATAAAATAGCTCTCATAGTCAATGGAGATGAAGACCTCACCGGTAAAACAATTGTAATAACTCCAGATTATTTCACAATTCATTCTCAGTTTTCTATTGAATATGATGGAATAATCATAAGCGAAGCTGATGATCTTGCTGATGCGCTTGATCCAAAAAATGATGGATCACACCCTGAATACATACTCACTCCCAGAGGAGAAATAATTGTAAGCATCCCTCATTTCAGTGAGCATGAAATTACCATTCATTTCATCGAAGAAACCGTTGAATTCTTAACAGGTCCACTTGCAATCATGTGGTATATCCTTCTTATAATAGTAGGAGCCATAGGATTAGCAGTTCATCTACGATCCATATGGATACGATAGGCAATGATTATATTTTCTTTTATCATACCCTATAAACGAGGTGGCTAGTATGGATATTGAAATTGTGACACTTTTTGCAATATTAACATTGTTATCAGGTACCTTGTTAATCATAACTCTTCTCAGCTATAGACGATATAAAAACCGTGGACTTCTGTTAGTGAGTATGGTGTTTTTATTTTTCTTAATCCGAGGTATTCTTCTCACTTTGAAATTATTTAATGATACCATTAAGTCATTTACCTCAAGTGATTACATATGGATATTTGATTTAGTTATTCTCATTTTGTTATATGCCTCCTATTCAACTAAGAGATAGAATACAATGGTAGATATACTCGACCTGGAGACAAGACGAAAAATATTCATTTTAATTGAAAAAAATCCAGGTGTTCATGTCAACACTATTGCAGAGTTTCTTAAAATGCGTTCACAACTCGTTGATTATCATCTGCTGTATATGGAGCAACATGAACTTGTTACCACCCAAAAAGAGATGGGATATAAACGATGTTATGTCAAAGGAAGTGTTGGTGTCAAAGATAAACGATTATTATCATTATTACGACAAGAAACACCTCTTAGAATTGTCATATTTTTACTGAATAACCCGTATTCGCGTCATCGTGATATGCTCAACGGTTTGAATCTGAGAACCCAGAAGCTTTCATATCATCTAAAAAAACTCGTGAAGGATGATATTGTTATTCAAGCCTCATCTCCTCAAGGAGAAGGTTATAAAATAAAAGATGAAAAAGAAATAATAGATTTTCTTATTAAATATCAACCAACAAGGATTTTGAGAACTGTTAAGGATCTTTGGTTTGAATTCTGCCCAGGCTAACTTACCTTCTCTCCTTTTAATAAAGGTTTTTTTGTCCAAAATATCCAAATAAAGTATATAAGAAAAGAAATCTAACCACATATTATAAAATTAGTCAAATGAAAATAGGTGAATATGATATGAAAACGCAAATGAAAAAATCAATAATACATTTCAAAGCAAGTCTCTTAGTAGGAATTCTACTAATTGGAATACTACCAAATATAGCAATAGCAGATGAAGGTTATTGTTATCTAAATATAGAAATAGATCCAAATGATGCTGCTGGTGTTGTAACTGGTTCAGGTTGGAATCAAATTGGTGAATATGCAACAATAACAGCAGTAGCAAACGAAGGATATGTATTTGGATATTGGAATGGACATGAACCAGGACATGGCATAGAAAACGTATTCGTGTCAGAAACACGAGTTCTTATGGATAAAGATAAAACAATAACCGCAATGTATAATTCTGTTGATGATGCTGATCTATTCTTAAATACACTAGTAGATCCACCAGGTGCAGGAACGGTAAATGGAGGTGGATGGTACCATGGTGAGCAACATGCAACTATAACCGCAATTGCAAATGAAGGATATATTTTCTCTCACTGGCAAGGAAACATGCCAGGACCATGTATAGATGATGTATTCTCACCGGAAACAGAAATATTCATTGGTGAGTTTTATAAAACAGTTACTGCAGTTTTTGCATCAATTAATGATCTTCATCTTCATTTATCTGTATGTGCTGAACCAAGAGATGCAGGAGTTGTAACTGGAACAGGCTGGTATTATGAAACCCAACATGCAATAATAACAGCAACAGCCAATCCGGGATATGAATTCTCACATTGGGATGGAACACATATCGAGAATATATATTCTCCAGAAACAGACATATTCATAGATGAATCAATGGAAACGGTAACCGCAGTCTTTGTTCAACAAACAATGTATGAATTGACTGTAGAGACAGAAGGATGTGGTTCAATATGTCGCCCTGAAGGACCGTTCTCTCCTGGATCAATAGTACTGATTTATGCTACCTCTTGTGAAGGATGGCAGTTTGTCGGATGGAGTGGAGATGTGCCTGATGCAGATATGCCCATTACTGATAATCCATTAACAATCGTTATGGATCGGGATAAAACAATTACTGCTCATTTCGAACATGATCCAGATCCAACATATTATGATATATATATCGGAGATTACAATAATGAAGCAGGTTCTGTTCAATTAACCCCACAGGGACCATACACACCTGGAACCATTGTTGTAGTTACTGCGATACCAAATGAAGGATATGTCTTTGGAGGATGGATGGGTGACATTCCCGAACCGGAAAATCCTGCTACACTAATTATGACAAGTGATAAATATATTACACCGATATTCCTTTATAAAGTTCCAAATAATGAAGTCATTGCTTATTATCAAATGAATGAAGGATATGGAACAACAATTCATGATTCAAGTGGAAATAACCTTCATGGAATAACAGTAAATCCAGAATGGACAAATGGAGCAGGTCTTAGTGGTAGCGCATTGTCATTTAACAAACAAGAAAACAGATACGTTATCATAGAAGACAGCCTACTATTAGATCTTCAAACCTTCGAGATCTCAGCTGATTTCAAACCAGCAAGTGACATTAACACCTGGCCACGAGGATATCAAACATTAGTATCAAAGGAATATCAATACATACTTCGATTCTTCAGCAACTATACAGATGGCAGAGTCGGATTATCAGCAATTTATTTCCATGGACAATCATTCTTTTCACACATATCTGTCACTGTGTTCTTGGATACGCTTGATCCTGAAATGATGCCAGAAGTCGGAGAATGGAGCACTATAAAAATGTCTTATGATGGAACATCCTTACAGCTCTACCTCAATGGTGTTCTAATAAGAGAAAAATATGCTCCAGCAAATGAATATCCACCACATTATTCAGATGTTGACTTACTCATTGGTAACCATCAATCAGGAGGATATAGTGCACCTTGGTCAAGTATTGATGAATTCATCGGTGATATCGATAATGTCTTAATTAAAGGAATACGAGCGATACATCCATTACCAGATGAACCAGAAAATAATGAATCCGATGAAACCAGCATACCAAATGAAAATGATGAATCTGATACCTCGGAGGAATATGAAGTATATTATTGTGGCGATATCAATAACGATGGCTCTATAGGCATCCATGATGTAATTTGCATTGTTGAATATATGTTCCAGGGGGGAGCACTACCTGATCCTATCTGTATAGCAAATGTAGATGGACAAGCTGGTGTTACCATCAGTGATCTAGTATATCTAGTAGCTTACATATTTCATAATGGACAAGGGCCAATTATTAGCTGCTCCTAAACTAACCACTTTTTTCTTTCTTTTTTTCTTCTTTATTTTTCAGTAAATAAACGCTTACTATTCATATTAGCAATAATGTTTCGTGTAAAGGTAAGGAAAAATGGGTAGCACC
>JAUWIE010000103.1 GCA_030605515.1 Thermoplasmatota archaeon | reverse complement strand
ATTTAAAACTTTTTTTTAAATTTATTAATCTTTCCACTTAGTTTTAACCCAGGAATCAATAAACCTTTTTGTAAGATCAGGTCTTGCTCGTGAAATATCTGTAGCAGTTATAATTCCAACTATCTTATCATTAATTACTACTGGAAGTTTTTTAATTCTATGTTTCTTCATCACATCCACTGCAGTTTCAACTTTTTCTAAAGAATGAATCTTTTTAATATTTGATGACATGATTTCAGATATCTTTGTTTTTTCAGGGTTTTTATGCATGCAGATTGTTCTTTCAATAAAGTCACGTTCTGTTACAATTCCAATACAATTATTATTTTCTACAACAAGTAAACATCCAATTTTTTTATCTCTATATTTTATACATGCATCAAAAACTGTATCATCAGGTTTTACAGTGATTATATCATTGATCATTATCTCCTTTACAAGCATAAAGCATCCACAGATAAATTTGTTAATATATGTTAATAATGATTATCCATATTAACACCTTCTATTAAATGAATTATTTGTCGTTATTTACTTAAACCATTATTTTATTTAGGATAAATTGTGAAAATTAAGTCAAGAAATGAAGTTTTGAAAGATATCATAAAGGATGCTAAAAAACATCCGAAGAACTGGATGGCAGTTTTTGGCAGAGATAGAGAACGACTTTCCCATGATTATTATGTTTTTAATCCTAGTATAGGTATATATTTGTTAAAAGAATATCAGAAGAATCCTTTCGAAGTACGTGGAATCGGTGGGAAGATTGCAAGAAACATTGATGAGGACATAGAAAAAGAGATCACAAAATTTGCTGGGGATTTTGGGATCATACAAGGAGATATAAGAAGGATAATAAAAAACATGGAAAAAGGTATTCATCCTCAGAAAATATTTGATGCAGCGATAAAAGGAAAAGAAAGGAACCTAGGATTAAGTATACCTGTTAGAGGACAAGCGTCATCATCTGAAAAATCTTTTTCAAATTTAAAAAATACACTATCAAATAAACAAAAACAACTGGATTCGAAATTTGAAAAAATAGTAACTGATGATGGTCTTTATGATGCCTATGGCTAATAATTGAAATATTTATAAGAGGTATTGTTTTATTTTACTCTTAGATGTGTTTCTTTTTTCCTGTAAGTCTATTAAAAGTTTTTCCATTAATTGAGCAGCATATTTCTTACAATGCCCACACATTTTCTCTCCATTTTTACAGGAAGTGTAAATTTCGTGTAGTTCATTGTCATTTTCTATTAAATGATATAAAAAGAGTTCATAAACCACACATTCATCTGGTTTACCACCTTCCTTTTTTTGTGCTTCAAGACTTACAGCCCCTCCAGTTTTTGCATTCATTATCTTTTTAGTTGACTGTTTTGGTGAATCAGTAAGGAAAATCGCGCTTTCTGGTTTTGAAGAAGACATTTTCTCCCCTGTTAATCCTGTGATAAACCTATGAAATGTTGCAGATGGTTGAAGAAATCCATAACCTCCAAATTTTGGTTCTATTTTAGATAATGTATTATTTATTATTTGTATATCTTTCTCTTCAGCATCTTTGATATAAATCGCTTTATATTTTGTGATACGTTTTAATTTTGTGAAGTTAAGTGAATTAAGAGTTTTTTCAGCTTTGTCTAAAAGTTTTTCAATATTTTCATCGACTTTTACAAAGACACCTATCTTGTTATCCTTTGTAAGGGTAACATTATAAAGACGGTGAGACTGTGCTATGTCTCTGCTGAGTCGTATATGAGGATCTTGATCTACACCAACAGGTACTAGAGTAGGTTTAATACCACCGTATTTTTCTAGCTGAACATGAAGGATGTCACCTGTTTGAATAAGTGGTGAGAAAATATGTGCCATATTATTTGACCCGTTAAAACCATATGTCGCAAGCATTTGAGACCAGTTTACTTTTTTACCAAGTATATATGCAAGGTCTTTTACATCCTGATTTTTTGATTGGAAATATATGTGGCATTTCTCTGGTTTTAAACCTAGTGCTACATAATTTGGGATATATTCATTTAATGCAAACTCTTCTGTTTCTTTTAGTGAATATCCTCGTGTTGCAAAAGCTTCAATGTCTGCTACTGCAACAAAAATATCAGCTCCGATGCTCTGATAATAAATTACTTCATCTATGACCATTTTATGCCCGAGATGCATTTTTCCGGAGGGCATTAGGCCAGTGAGTATTGCCCATGGTTTCTTTTTCTTTACTGCATCATGGATTATTTGGAAGTCCCGATGTCCAAATACCACGCCTCGTCTTAGTAGTTTATGATGTTTTAGTAAATCTTTCCAGTGTTTTTCAGTGAATTCTTCAATGCCGAATTCATCTCGTAATCGTGTATAATCCTGATAAGTGGTTGAACTCCATGGATCTATCTTCATTATTATCTAAATCCTTTAACAGACATTGTTTCAAAAACTTACCGTTCTCTTTGAACTTTGATCGTTTTTATTATTCTTTACTAAAAGAAAATATTATAAAGTATAAGTTATATATTTATTTATATGTGTATAACTCTAAGGCGGATTATAAAATGAAAAAAGGATTTACATTTTTAATTGCAATGATATTGATTTTAACTTCTATGATTGGTGTAATATTACCTAAAGTGGAATCTGATGAAGAAGATTCAATGGCAATACCATATTTAGAATTAGGTGATCTAGTATTTATTGAATATAATACATTTGGATATCAATATTCCTTATGGGGCTGGGATCATATCGGCATTTATATAGGAAATAGTTCAATAATTGAAGCCATTCCAGGTGGTGTAACAATTACAAATTTAGTGGATATTATAAGCCCAACTGTAGATGTTGCTTACGGCTTTGTAAATGCTTCTGAGCAGCAGAGACATGAAGCAGTAAATTTTTCAATAAATCAATTAAATAAACCATATCAAGAATTTGAAACACACTTTTCTATTGAAGATTTATACAATTTAGATCTTATTGCAATGTTATGCAATCGTACAAAAGATGCAAGTCCTGATTCAGATGCTTGGTACTGCTCTGAGCTTGTTTGGGCTGCATATTTCAATCAAGATGTTGAAATCGATAAAAATGGAGATGGACCATTTGATAGACCAAACTGGGTTTGGCCGGTTGAATTATCCTCTGATGATAATGTTACTATGTATCCAGATTATGTAGATCATGAATTAAACGAGTGTAATGCATCGGAATTTTGGGAATGGTTTGTCACTTGGGTTCATGATTTCTGGGAGAATTCAAATAATATTTCTTCAAAAACCCTTGATTTATTAAGATTCAAACAAGATTTACTAATTGTTTTAGAAGATGATCATGAAGAAAACATTATTTCCCTATGATATATCAGAATTAATAGTAATTTTCAACAGTTATTGACAATCAAAGGACCGTTTTGAAAGACATAGTAACATTTTGGCATTTTTCCACAATAGGTTTATATACTATTAGTGATAAGTTATAACATGATAACAATTAACATTTAATTTAATTGGTTGGTGGAGTAAAAAAAATGAGAGGGAAGGAAAATAACTCAATAAAACATAAATTTTATAGAGGGTTATTAAAGAAATCCTCCAGTACTTATATAATAACTCTACTTTTACTTATATCATCATTTACCGTTATTTTTACATCATCAATATCCAGCGCAGCGCTTATTAAAGAAGGAATTGATGGAGGAGCAGCTTCCGGTTCGAATCCAGCTTCATCCCCACCAGTAGCTCCATTAACAGAAAACCCATCAACCCCATCACCTACCACCCCACCAAGTCCAACACCACAACCTACCTTATCAACCCCATCACCTACCCCCCCACCAAGTCCACCTCCAAACGATGATAATGATAACGATGATGAAGACGATGACGGATCTCAAAATGATGCTGGTGCTGGTGGAATGACACCAGCCAGTGGTAATAACGTTGATTACTCACTACCAGTATTTGGAAACTCATATGGCCTAATTTTTTTATTTTCTCCCAATTTTGGTGATAATCAAATAAACGATCCTACCCAATCACAAGGAGAAAATATGAATACTGAATCACCAGAATATAATTGGACAATAGAAAATTCAAATGAAACTGGTGTTTATGCAGTTGAATTTACACCAGTAACAAATCTATCAAATGTTACAGTAACAGTTGAATTTCTAGATGAGCTACCAGAAGAAATACCACCACCACCAGGTATAATTTATTCAATACTTGATATGAAACTACTTGCAGATGGTGAGTATGTTCAAGAATATGATGTTGAATCTCTTTGGTTTAAATATAAAGTAATAATTACTTGGATAGCTAATAACTCTGTAGGAAATGATACCATACGCCTGATGAGATATCACAATGGCACCTGGCAGAATCTTACATTTACAGATATTACGGATATCGATGAAATTTTTATGTATTTTAAATCTAAATCACCAGGATGTTCTACATTTGCAATTGTAGGAGATGGAATAATTAAAACTGAAAATAAATCTAATCTACCAGAAATCCCATGGGTGTATATAGGTGGATTTACCATTTTTGCAACAATAGCACTTATTACTGAAGTGCCAACTGACACATGTATTTTATCTTTCTAATTCTTACCTTTTTTCGGTGATTATAATGGTAACATTAGAAGAGAATAATATTAATAAAAAATATCTAAGCGTATTTAGACATACTATTGCCCAGCAAATA
>JAUWIE010000073.1 GCA_030605515.1 Thermoplasmatota archaeon | reverse complement strand
TTATGGTCTTGGTGTTCTTGATTATGGTACGACATACTTTTGGAAGGTTGTTGCACATGATGACTATGGACACTCCACAGAAGGACCAATATGGTGTTTCTCTACCATACCAAATTTCCCACCAACGATACCTGCAAACCCAGATCCTGCAGATGGTGCAACTGACATCGAAGTTGACATCAACCTTAGTTGGACTTGCAGTGATCCTGAGGGTGGTCCTTTGACGTATGATGTATACTTTGGAACAGACACTTCACCACCACTGGTATCCAGTAACCAACCATCAACAATTTATGATCCAGGTAATTTAAGCTATGTAACAACATACTACTGGAAGATAATTGCACATGATGACTATGGCCACTCAACAGAAGGACCAATATGGGAATTTACCACGATAATACTCTGTGGCGATATTATACCAAATGGAGTCATAGACATAGCCGATCTCGTTTACCTCGTTGAATACATGTTCCAAGGAGGGCCTGCTCCACCAATTATGTGCCTATGTGATATGGACGGAAATGGGCATGGACCAGATATCGCAGACCTTGTCTACCTTGTGGATTACATGTTCACAGATGGACCACCACCAGTAGAAGGATGCTGTGATCCACCATGGTAAAACACAAATAGCATACATATAAAAACAAAAACTCAACTTTTTCTTTCTTTTTTTATTACCATTATTAATCTAAAAAAGATTATTAACGAAAAATATATAGAATGATACTTTATCAGCAATAATCTTATGGAAATTACGGAGAGACTCAATAAAAACAAGAATATAGTTTTCATCTGCTTATTCATAGCATGCTTAGTAATCATAATTTGCGGATGCTTGCTATTACCTCATTTTTTTTATGATCAATGGATCTGGAAATACTATTGGGGGCCAGTAGTTGCAGATGCAACACCAAATGCTTCAACTGCATGGTATAATGGAGTTCAAGCAGAAGAAGGATACACATTCATATCTGAAATCACATATGGCATCATACTTATCATTGCACTGTATGCTATTTATAAACTACTAAAGAAACTAAAAATAACAGTTGACTGGAAATTTGCTTTAGCATTAATGCCATATATTTTATTTGGTCCTGTAGGAAGAACACTTGAGGATTCAGGATACTTTAGTGAACCATTTGTTTACTGGTTTATCTCCCCTTTAATTTACCTACAAATCGCTGTTTATGCATTACTATTTTTACTGCTTGGTTATTACTTAGAACGAAGAATTAAACATAAATTAATCTCAGTAAACAAGGTTTTATTCTATGGTGGCTTGCTTTTTTTAATTCCTTCACTTTATCTGATTGCAATATGGATTATTGGTGATCAATGGGGTGCTTCTTCAGGGGTTCGTTTTGATGTATTTGTTATAGTTGTTTGTCTTGTATGTTTGGTTGTTGGATTAGTATACTTATTTGTTTTTAGATATAGACATAATGAAAAAATCCAGGTCTATAAAACTCCGTTAAATCTAGCAATGCTTTTTGGTCATCTAGTAGATGGAGTAACGAGTTATATCAGCATTAAAGATCCATTTAGCATGGGCTTGCATTACTCAGAGAAACATCCTGCTTCTAATACTCTTCTGAATATTTGGGGTCCATTATTTCCAATTGTAAAATTTATTTTAATTATACTAGTCATATATGTATTCGATGTCCTTTACAAGAAAGAGCTTAAGGATCATCTAACTCTAATTAATCTCTTAAAAATTGGTGTTCTTATCTTAGGGTTTTCACCTGGAATTCGTGATCTATTAAGGGTTACAATGGGAGTTTAATTTTATGAGAAGGCATCCTGATTGGCTAAAAGTTAAAATTGGTAGTGGAAAAAACTACGTCAAGGTTAAATCATTATTACGTCAAGCTAAGTTACACACCATCTGTGAGGAAGCAAAATGCCCCAATATAGCTGAGTGTTTTAGTTCAGGAACCGCTGTTTTTTTAATATTAGGTGATATCTGTACTAGAAATTGCAGATATTGCAATGTTAAACATGGAGAACCACAACGATTGAATCCAAATGAACCAAAAGATGTTGCCGATAGTGTTAAAGTATTAGGCTTGAAATATGTAGTTATCACTTCTGTCACAAGAGATGATCTCAAAGATGGAGGTGTAAGTGTTTTCTCTAAAACTGTTGATGAGGTCAAAAAAATAAATAATGGTTGTAAAGTTGAGGTCCTTATCCCTGATTTTAAAGGTAATATTGATGCTTTAGAAATTGTTGTCAATTCTATGCCTGATGTTGTTAATCATAATATTGAGGTTGTTGAAGAGTTATTTCCTAGTATTCGACCAGATGGAAACTATCAGACAAGTCTGAATGTATTAAGAAATATAAAAAAAATAAACAGTAAAATGAAATCAAAATCTGGTTTCATGATTGGACTAGGGGAGAACAAAAAGCAAATTCTAAAGACCATATATGATCTTAGAAAAGCAGAAGTTGACTTTTTAACAATTGGTCAGTACTTACAACCAACAAGAAAACATGCTGAAATTATAAAATACTACACTCCAGAGGAATTCAACGATTTAAAAAACACAGCTTTAAAACTGGGTTTTAAACATGTTGAATCTGGACCACTAGTGAGAAGTTCGTATCATGCAGAGAACGCATTTTGTTGAGTTTACAAAAAGAAGAATATTAAAAGAGTAAAATGATTCACCCACTCAAATGCAATCCCGATCAATCTACAAAGTACCAAATGGAAAACTTCTAAAAATCCTTCTTGAGTATGATACAAAAAAAAATACAATTAATGAAATTAAGATTATGGGTGATTTTTTTGCTTATCCTGAAGAAGCAATTGAGGTAATGGAAAAAGAATTACAACATACAACATTAGACGAAAATTGTATAATGGAAAAAATAAAACTTGTTATCAAAGAAAATAACATAGAGTTCATAGGATTAAATATTGAAGGATTAACTAAAGGTATATTGATGTGTAAGAAATGAAAGAGCAATGGAGATTATTAAAGACAGGGTATAACACAGCTGCGATGAATATGGCAATAGATCGGGCTGTACTTGTGGCAAGTAGTAAGGATATGGTTCCCCCAACAGTAAGATTTTATGGGTGGTCTCCACCAGCTATTTCTATTGGTTATTTCCAGAGTCTTAAAGAAGAGGTTGATTTAGATAACTGTAACAAACTAGGTGTTAACTATGTTCGAAGAATAACTGGTGGTGGCGCTGTTTTTCATGAAGACGAGTTGACATATAGTATTATAATTCCAGAGTCTCACAAGGAAATTCCGAATAATATTATGGATAGCTATGGCAGGATTTGTGGAGCTATGATAAAAGGATTAAAAGAATTATGTATTCAGAGTAAGTATGTACCTATAAATGATATTATTACAGATGGTAAGAAGATATCAGGAAGTGCTCAGACAAGGAAATTAAAAACGGTTTTGCAACATGGCACAATTCTTACTGATGTTGATGTTGATAAGATGTTTTCTCTTTTGAAGGTTCCAGATGAGAAGATAAAAGATAAGTTAATTACTGATGTTAAACAACGTGTTACTTCAATAAACCATATTCTTGGTAGAAAAATTGGTTTTGAAGAAGTAGCAGCTGCTATGAAACAGGGTTTTGAAAAGGAATTTAACGTTGAATTAATAGAAGGATCGCTTCTTGAAGAAGAAAAAGAGCTTGCTAGCGAGTTTGAAAGGGAATGTTTTGGTGCAAAAGATTGGAATCATAGAAGATGAATGTAAAAACTCTAAAAATAAATGCATTTACTGACTTACTAGATAGTGGGAATCCTGCTGGTGTTGTACTAGATTCACCAGTGTTAAATGATGACCAGATGAAATATATATCAAAGGCGCTAGTTGTATCTGAAACTGCTTTTGTTTTGAATAGTGATCTCGCGGATTATAAGACTAGGTTTTTTTCACCCGAGGTCGAAGTAAATCTGTGTGGCCATGCAACTATTGCTACATTCTTTACAATGGCACTACAAGGAAAATTAAGGAAGAAAAATACTGTTACCCAGGAGACCAAGGCTGGTATTCTACCAGTTGACATAATTTACGATGAAAAGGGTACACTTGATAGGGTTATGATGACTCAGAAAAAACCTGTTTATAAAGATATTCACTTTGATATTTCTAAGATTGCAAATGTATTAAACATCTCAGATGATGATATCGATGATTCCCTTCCTAAGCAAATTGTTTCCACAGGTCTTTATTGTCTACCTTTATGTATAAAATCTTTTGATGCTTTAAAAAAAATTAACCCTGATTTTGATGAGATAAAGAAAATATGCAGCAGTCTTGACGTTGGTAGTTTCCATCTTTTTACTTTTGAAACAATTGAGGAAGACTCAGTGTATCACGCGAGGGCATTAGCACCATTATATGGTATAAACGAGGATCCTGTAACTGGTACTTCAAATGGTGCTCTTTGTAGCTATCTAATAAAAAACAAGATAGTAAAGGATAAACATTTGAAATGTGAACAGGGAGATATAATTGGCAGATCTGGCAGGGTCTATGTGGAAATAGATAATGATCTAGTAAAAGTCGGTGGAAGAGCAAGATTTGTTGAAGAAAGAGAAATAGAAGTATAAACTTCAGTTGGTATATTATAAGAATTTTTATTCTTCATTTATCCCAAGTTGATTTGCATAATCTTTAACTTGCATGAATTCCTCATTTGATATTGAACGAGAGATATCATCATAGTTCATTGCCTTATATTCTGGTCTATATTGAGCCATGATATTAACAATAGAATTAGGCAGGTTCTCTGCTATCCATTTAAGAATTGGCTTTGAACAACATTCTATATGATTGGGCATAACAAGATGTCTTATGATTACTTCTCCGTTTTCATAGGCTATTTTATGGTTTCTTTTAACAACTTCAGTATATTTTTCTACTTTAGACAGATGTTTTGCACATTTATCGTTTCCATATTTGAAATCTGTGAGATACACGTCAATTACTCCTTTTAGTAGTTTCATTGTTTCGGTTGAACAATACATGTTTGAGTTCCAGACCTGAGGCATATTAGTCGTACTTTTTTTCAGAACCTCTAGGATATAGAGTAGATTTGGTGTTGGATCACCACCGACCCAGTTTACATTTCTTGCACCTTGCTTTTTTCTATCCTCTATCATTTTTGCAAGAATTGCAGGTTTAATATATACACCAATATTTTGCTGGCTTATATCCCAATTCTGGCAGAACACACAATGAAAGGTACAACCTGAAAAAAATAGTGTGTATGATGGTATGAGTACTGTTTCTTCACCCATGTGTAAAAACTCAGATGTTATTTTTGTATGTTTAACCCTGCAATTTCCAGTTTCTTTCCTTCTGTCTACTCCACATCTTCTTTCGCAAAAATGGCATTGCTTAAAAATACGAGAGGCAAGTTCTATTTTAAGATCAAGAAGTGATTGTTCTAGTTCAATATCTATGAGTTTTTTATTTTTTAGTAGGTTATCATGTTTCTTCCATAAAATATCTGTTTTTGCTGTAGTGTCGAAATCTATAGTTTTGTGTTTACATTGTATATATTTTGGTATTTTATTTTCTTCTAATATGTCGAAATAGTCCTTGAGAAGTGTTCTAATTTTAGTCATTGCTATTATGCTAATACATTGGTGATTATAAAATTTATATTACCATTTGAGAGCTTATTCTCAAGATAATCTACTTTTTTCTTCTTTTTTATAAATATTTAATTAGAAACATTTAAATAAAAACTTCTTTTTCAGTAGTATATAGGGAGACATAATTATGGAAAAAAATAATGCAATTAAAAGAAATATAATATTTAATTTATTCATATTTCTCCTTTTTTTCTTTTAGAATAAAGAGCTATATTTGTATATCTTTTAATATAATTTTTTGTATGTCTCTAATCATATATCGTTCAATACATATAACTATTTAAATTAATCTCCATCCCGTCTCTAGCTGCAATAACCTTAACTCCAAGTCTCTTAGAAAGACTCTCTGCAATTTCCCATGGTTTTGCCTTAATCATAGTCATACCAAAATGAGTCAGAATACACAATTTTGGCTTATTAGCAGAAATAATTTTTTCAACATCCTTTAACGATAAATGTAAAATATTATCTCTTTCTTCTGAAAGTACAATATTGATAATAAGTATATCTTCTTTGTAATATGTTTCAAGTTTTTCGAAATATTTTGTATCTGAAATTAATGATATTGAATGATTACTTCCATGAATATTTAGACCATATGTTTCAACCCCGTGAACATGTTTTACAGAAGTTGAAAATGAAATATTACCAAGAAAATAGTTTTCTTTTTCTTTTAAAATTTCAATTTTTTCAACATATTCCCTTAAATAATCATGAATAGCTGAATCAACATCAAGTGCTTCTTGTGGTGCAAATACTACACCCCTTTTTTTAAAACCACCGTTAGTCATCGCTTCAATCATAATGTTGATATCATTTGAATGATCAATATGTTGATGTGTTAATATTATACCACCTAAATCCATTGGATTTAATTTGGGCTTACTTGACAGACATCGAACAAGAGAACCTGGTCCTGGATCTATCAAAAAATTAGTATCATCAAGAGTAATCCAGATACCACCTGATGCTCTAAGTTGCTTTATTACTACAAATCTTGAACCTGCTGTTCCAAGGAACTTAATTTTATCCATTCTATCAAGTTTACCCAATTTTTCTTTTTCGCATAGAAAAGTATTTACAAAGCGTAGCTTATTTTTATTTATGAACCTTTTTGAGTACACATATGATCTAGTCCGACAGATTCCACAAGGAAAGATTTCTTCATATGGAGCTGTAGCAAATGCATTAGGTGATAAAATCGCATCAAGAGCAGTAGGGCGGATGATGAATCAAAACCCCAATGCTGATGACATGCCATGTTATAAGATAGTTCATTCAGATGGGAAACTTGGAGGATTTGGACTTGGTATAGACGATAAAATTAGAAGATTAAAACAAGATGATGTTCTTGTAAATGACGGCCAAATAACTGATTTTGACAATGTTTTATATGAGGATTTTCACACAGATTATCCTCTTAAAAAACTGAGAGAAGAGCAAATTAAACTAAGTAAAAAAATTATTTTAAAAGATAGTTTCAATAAGATTGAAACCGTCGCTGGTATCGATGTAGCATATCCAAATAATGAGTTTGATGATGTATATGGTGCATGTGTAGTAATGGATTATGATGCAAGAGAAGTAATTGAAGAAAAAATTGTTCATGCAAAAACATATTTTCCTTATATATCTACATATTTAGTATATAGAGAACTACCAGTAATTGAAAAACTATTTAAAAAAATCAAATCAAAACCAACAGTATTAATGCTTGATGGAAACGGAATTCTACATCCATATAATATTGGATTAGCTTCTCATGTAGGTGTTTTACTAGATATTCCAACTATTGGTGTTGCTAAGAGTTTACTATATGGTAAAATAGATGGCAATGTTGTAAAAATAAATAATCAAAAAAGGGGATATACCTTGTTTTCATCGAAAAAAATAAAAAAACCAGTTTTTGTTTCTCCAGGTCATAAAATTTCTTTTGAAACATCTAATAAAATCGTTAATCATTTTTGCAATTATAAAATTCCTGAGCCATTAAGAAATGCTCATATTCTTGCAAAGAAAAACATCACTTTATAAATTAGGTATATCTTTGCTAGAAATAACAGGAGTGCCAATCTCTTGGAACCATTTTTTATACTCTGATATTTGTGATTTCTTTAATGCTTTTCTATGAAGATATACTCCTTTAACTTCAGGTGTTGCCTCTAGCGCTTTTTCAAGCATTTCACTATCTATATTTCCTGCTTCTATCTGATATTTAGGAATCATATGACCAAATGATGCTTTTTTTTCAAATACAACATCTGTGAATCTTGGAGCATAGTGCCCACCACCAACACCAAGTAGCACTTTTGATTCCTTGAATAAATTTTCTTTATTATAATATGATATGAGGGTTTCTAGTATTGATTTTGCTACTATCTTTGCTGGTTTTTGTTTTTTCCATTCTTCTTCTGTACTTCCTACTTCTACAAAAAGAGCAGGGATGTCAAGATAGGGTCCATGGTGTGTAACTTCAAGACATACTTTATGGTAAAGCTTTGCTTGTTTTGCGTTTTTTTTCATCATTCTAATCAAATATGTCATAATATGCGGCGATGATTTAGGAAGTGTTCTTGTTTTTCCTCCGAACTGTGCTTTTCCATAGTTACCAATAGGATGTGCTGTTAGTGTTGGTTCTCCTGTTTTGCTTCTATGACGGGATAAAAAAATAGCTTGTTTTGGTTTGATACCAAGTTTCTCTTCAATTTCTTTATCGATGTTTTCATGATGTATCATACTATCATTTATTGTTGCAATGTGTATGTTTTTCATTTTAGAGTGTTTATAAACTGTGTTGTCATAAAAAGTATCTTTTTCATCCCAACTGGATTGTTGCAAGAGTTCTTTTTTGATATTACTACTAGCCGTGTCTTCAGTTGAGGATATTATTAAAATAGTCATGGTTTTTTCATCCTTTTTGTAGATGAAAACAGATGTTGTTTTTTTTAATTTTGCTATATCAGGATTTTTTATGATCTTTAAGCATTTCTTTTATTTTTTGCATCCGTACAATATAACGAATTCTGTCTTCTAATGTGCAAATTTTTGCAATATATTGAATTTCGTTTGCTTCTTCTTTGGTTGATAGCAATCCTATTACTAGCATATTTTCAAAGTATTTTTTAGATTTATACTTATAAAGAATTTGTTGTACAAGTGTTACCAGATATAATTGACAGTTCTTATCAAAATATAATAATTATGTAATAAAATTAATTGTTTTTCAAAAAATTATATAAAAATATGTCCTAAAATATATACAAATGGACATTTATAGATGTTTTAAAAAGTATATATAAAAAGTGTGAGAGTAATCAAATTTGCTCTCTTTTTATAGGAGAATAATACTCATTTCCTTTAAAGATTTCATAAATTGGACATGTAGTAAATGTAACATCCATATCTTTAGGTCTAAATTTTCCATTAAGGGTATCCCAATAAACTTCAATACTTTCCTTTTCAATCCCAAGTATAATACCCTTATATTCTTGTGATTTACCTTTCTTATCCTTATAAACTCGTTTTACTCTATCCCCTGGATTAAAAGCATCATACAAGGAGGGATATTTCTTACTTCCTTTCTTATAATTTTCATTCATTGATATCACCTTTCCTATCTAATCCTAAGATAACATCTTTAAAACATGATATATAAAGTTATCTCGTTAAAATGTCAAAATGAAACAATGACAAAAAATCATAAGGAATTTTTACTCAAGTAGTTTTAATTGTTCCGAGAACAGGCTCATATATCAAGCCTTTATCCATTAATGCGGTGAGTGCTTCCTCAATAGGGTCCTTATCAAGCCCTGCTTTTTCACATTTCTTCGTAATTGCATCCCAGGAAGCTCCGTCATCACCCTCCATATCTTTTATAATTTCTAAGACTGTATTTTCAATTTTCTCAGAATCATCGCCTTCGTCTTCAGGTTCTTTTTCTTCTTTGGTCTCTACTTTTTCTTTCTTTTCTTCTTTATTATTATCATCTATTTTAAGATCAGGTAATTTCTCAGTACTTGGATTAATATATTGGATGGATTCATGAATCAAAGTCAAATACTTGCTAACATCAATATTTTCATAATGTTTAATCGCTGCAATTATTCCTTCAGAAAGAGGTCTACTATAACCAAGTTTTCTTAATTCATGGGAATTGGTTTCACTCATCTTATTTGCTTCTAATACAGCTTCTATACGGTCCTTTGTACTATTACATGTCTCTAAAATCCATTGGTCTCTTACATCCGCGTTTACTTCCATGATTCTCTCAGGGCGAATAGAAACATATATCGATCCTTCTTCAGGTGTATAAGTTCGTGCTTTACCAATGACTGCAACAAATGCAGGGGCTTCAATATTAGTAAGAGCATCTGTAGCGTTTTGCTGATACTGACCAGAATATAATGTGAAAATACCAGTTGGATCAGAAACATGAGCTCTAAATAAATCCCCGCTCTCAGAAATATTTTCTACATCAGTTAATACTCCAACGATAAATAACCTGTTAACCCTAGCTCCAAGAGGAGTAACAACATATGACGGAGTCATTTCTCCTTCGCCTTTTATTTCAAAGGTTGAATCATTGTACTCCCCTGCAAAAACCCTCCAGGCGGTCTCTCGTTTCATTGCAATTCCTCCAATTTCTGAGATAGCTTTTCAGCTTCATTTTTAATATCAACATCAATAACCTTTGCCTCTTTTACAATAACTGTAGTACCAAACTCATCACCAAGCGCATTACCCTTAACACAAATTCTACGGGCAAACAACCTAGAGTTCATCTCATCAATTAACTCGTTTTTATTTTTTGATTTTTCAACCATTTTTTTACTTTCTTCTAATGTTTTTCCTAGTAACTTCTCAGTGATTTCTTTCCCTATTATACCATTAACTGCTCCGGCACCATCATCAATAACTAGCTTGATTCTCAAATCTGGTTTACCTTTTACCTTGCCGTGGTCCCTAC
>JAUWIE010000071.1 GCA_030605515.1 Thermoplasmatota archaeon | reverse complement strand
ATATTCAATACTGAATCCCTTTTCCATGTTTGCATAAGTAGAATAACTAGGTATATTGTCATTTTCGTTTTCAGACGATTCTCGGCATCCACTTACTAATATAACCAATACAATAATAATAATTCCTACAGCTGGCAATTGTTTTTTCATTCCCATCTCCTCAGATTTACAATCGTATGTTTGTTTATAAACCTACTCTGGGGTTCTATCTCCTTATAATACTCATAGTATTATCATATATACTCTTTAAATTCTCACTTGATTTGTAGATAAAAAAAATTACCTAAGCATCATAGTTATTTTATTAATGAATTATTTTATCGTTATTTTGTAATAAAAGTAAAGAAAAGAGTTAATATAATAGTTAAATATTCTTCATATAATGAGCGAAAAAGGCAATAAAACATTAATCGTCGGAATCATCATCGTAACAGTTGTTATTGCAGTGTTTATATTATTTGCTCCAAATCGTACAGATGGCAAAATATGGGGATTTGAAAAGGAAGCAAAGCAAAAAGCGGGTTTTCCAGCAATGGTCATCAAATGTGAATATAAATCTATTGATAAGAAGGATTTTCTTAAGGATAATGAATTTGAAGCAACTGATTCTTTGAAAAGGATTTATTTTTATGTCCTTGACTCAATTGCCGATATTGAAATCGAATTTATCGAAATTATGTCACCTGGTGAGAATTCAGGAGAAACATATTTTGTTGGCGAATTGGCTGAAAATCTTCTATATCCAAATGGATTTTATGTACGGCACATTAGTGCTGATGGCCCAATCCACTTAGATGAAGTAGGACAATGGAGAATTCAATTAAGTTTAAATGAAGATGCTGCCGTTTATCGTTATGATGGCCCAGGATACTCCATTTCAGATAAAGATGTAGTTGAATTTCTTGAAGATGATATAACTACAATTCAAGTATTATCATTCATGGAAGTTCAACAGATTGAATCAGATTCTGATGAAAGTCCATTTACTATACCTGTTATTATAGCAATAATAGGAATTCCTTTTACCATCATAGTAGGTATAATTACAGTAAAAAGGTATATTCACGAAAGGAGAAAAGAAAGGAAACCAAGTATTTTGTCTGTAATTGTTCATGCTATTGATGAAGATGTTGCAAGGGAGTTAGATTGGTTAAATAATATCACTATTGAAGGACTTGAAGATAATCGTTTTAGAGATGTTCCTGATTTTGTCACAGAAAATATATTGAATGAAGCTCGATGGAAAAATTTCGAGGATGAGTATAAAGAAACCTATAGTGACCTTAAAGAGTATGTTGAACTTAAAAATAGATATGCCGAAGAATATGAACAACTAAATGAAAGTATTAAATCAGCTATTAATGATTTGAGAAATCGGAATCCTGATATTAATAACCAAATTCAGCAGATAATGGTTGACAGAAAAGTAGGCAAAGGTATAACTGTAGATATATACTATCAAGATGGGTTTGAGTGGCCATTTGTTCGTGCAATAATAGAAAATGAGAATCCTACAAGCCCAGGAGGAGCTCGAAGCCTATTTACTCAATTTGAAGTTGATTTGAGAAATATTCGTGATAATCCTGAAATTCAAGGGCATATTGAAGCATTACAAGGATATCTTAATGAGTTAAAAGAAGCATCAGCGCTTCTTGGAGATATCAAAGAAAACAAGAGAGAAAGGTTGAGACGTAAATATAATATTCTTCGTGAGGAAATTAATAACTATAACATTGAAAATATAGCAAATTAGAGGATTATTACAATAGGTCTTTATTATTAACCTAGAAGTATTACTATCCAAAACTTAAAACATCTTTAATATTTACAAGTAAATTGCAGTTCCCTTCCCGACGGGAGCATGCTATTTATTTACATGATTGGTTGATATGATGAAACATCATGATGAAAATCTTCTAAAATTAATATATTGCAAATAAAAACCGCAATGTTTATATATACTTTGCATATTACATTTGCATAATGGATAAAGAATTTGCAATCACATACCTTAAAAAGAAAAATTATTGGTGGAATACTGGAAAAATTGACGAGGAAGATAAAGGAATAGAGCGGAAAGAGTATGTAGAAGAAATACTGGGAAATTTTGGATTGGAAAGGATAATCTGTTTGACAGGAATACGAAGATCAGGAAAGACGACCTTACTCTTCCAGTTGATTGAAACATTTCTAAAAAAAGATATATCTCCTGAAAAAATCGTTTATATAAAAATAGATGACTTGTTAGGAAAAATAGATGACATACGAGATATCGTAAGTATATACGAAGAATTAACAGGAATTAACCCAAATGACAACAATGTCATTTTTATTTTAGATGAAATACATTTTCTGAAAAATTGGCAATTTCAATTGAAATATTTTATAGATTCAAAATACAAAAGCAAATTTATTATTAGTGGCTCGTCTAAAACATTACTTTTTAAAGATGCATCTGAAAGTCTAGCTGGAAGAATACGATTTATCAACGTATTCCCACTTACATTCAAAGAATTTATCAAATTCAACGGTTTTGAAGTACATCCTCCAAACAAGATGGATTTTGGAACAATCAAAAAATTTTATTATGAGTTATTACCTAAAAAAGAAAAGATCTTACATCTATTCAGACAATATCTTGAAGTCGGAGGATTCCCCGAATGGTTTAAAATAAAAAACCTCAAACAATGGCAACGAGTACTTGTCGATGATTACCTCTCCTTGATCCTCTTCAAAGACATTGTGTTTGTCTTCAAAATCAAAGATCCTATTTTATTAGAAAAAATGGTAAATGAACTTGCGTTCTTTTCGACCAACCGGTTTAGTTACACAAAACTATCGAATAGGCTTGATGCCGATAGAGAAACCATAAAACTTTATCTCTATTATCTAGCCAGTGCTGGTCTCATCTTCATATCTGAAGTATATTTCAAATCAAAAAAGGCAAGAGAGAGAATCGAAAAGAAAATCTATTTCTGGGAAGAGGGATTAAGAAAAGCCTTGACCCTGGATGAAGATGAAGGCAAAGCAGTTGAAAATATCGTTTCTTGGCATGTTATAAAAAAGGCAATGGAAGAAAAGGTTTTTTTCCAGCCATTTTATTGGAAAAATCATTATGAAGTTGATCTGGTTTTAGATAAAAAAAAACCAATTCCTATTGAAGTAAAATACCGTGAAAATCCAACTGATATCAAAGGTTTATTTGAATTCGTAAATAAGTTTGATACCAAGCAAGGATTTGTTGTCACAAAAGATCTTCTTTATAAACAAGTCATTAATGGTAAAGAAATTTTGTTTATTCCTACCTGGATATTCTTACTAGTGTTGTAACTGTACATTCATTAACCTTGTAAATCATTTTGACCATCTTAAAAAATCAGACTGGGAGCATTTCTAAAAACTCTCCTAAAAAACCCCCTTCTGTTGACCTGTGCAATTCCCGATGGGAGCACTCACTCCAAATAGAAAAAATGATTTTACTCACCGAAGGAAGCATTGAGGAGGGCAATTTGAATATTTAATTTCAATCTAAAAATAGGTTGATTTGGAGAATATAATAAACGCAAAGATTATAGGCTTCTCTCTCTTTCAACTGTTTTATGGTTAAAATTGCGTATCCTACTGTTAATGAGATTCAGTATTATAATACCATTGCAATTGAAATGTTTAGAAAAAGTAAAAGTGATCAAGCAAAAACCATTAGTGTTTCTTATATACAAAAAGCTATAGATAAAACAAAAATGAATCCAGGAAGCATATATGATAAAGCGGCACGATTGCTCATTGAATTAACATGCATACATGCTTTTGAAAGTGGAAACAAACGAACTGCTTTTCTCTCAACAAAAAAGTTTGTCCTCAATAATGAAGGAAAATTTAATATACTGGATACAATAAATAATGTTAAGATTATGATTGGTATAAGAGAAAATTATTATTCTCAAAATGAAATAAAAGAGTGGATTATGAATGGTAAAATCAAAAAATTTGAAAGATAATATTTCAGAAGAAACTAGGAAAAAAATTGCTGATGAAGAATTTCGAGAAATTGTTAAAATAGCAAATGGCCATAAAAAAACACTTAGTGCATTAGCCAAGCATTGAATAAATATTGTTATAATATGTTATTCTTTAGGATTAATGTTCATTCCATAATCTAATTTAACATAGGACTTTATGCAATTTGCTTGACTCTCCAAGAATTCTTTCCTATTGACCTATGCAATTCCCGACAGGGGCACTCATTCAATTTTTATTAGTTGTAATTCATTCAGATATTATTCGATATAAACCAATAATACTACAAATATTATGCTGAACGTAATCAATTCTAATATCATAATCTGTCAAGGATCCATGGAAACCACCAATTGCGCGTTGTGGATTTGGTAAACTTATAACGTTTTCTAATCTAAACTGAGTCTGCAATTGAAATTTAATACCTAGTTTAATTGCTCTTAAAATTCGACTGGATGTATCATTATCACCAAAATCATTAGTAAGATGACACGCTGCAATAAGCCCTTCTGAACGAGTTGCTGTTGATGTTGACCGTGGAGGAGTATAGTAACTTCCAATCCATTCTGAATACTCCGAGACTCTATTTACCCCATCTCGCTGTTTATTCATTATTGATTCAGCAATTCGCATACTATGATTAAAATACAAAGAATTATTCCTATATCGATAAAGCTCATTTAATGACATGAGCAACCAATGATCATGAACTAAGTTATTTGTTGAAATACCGGCATCTCGTACTTTGATTAGATACTGAGCACCTTTTTCAGCCATATCAAGCCAGGATTCATTATTATCAAGAGAGTATAATCTGCAGAGAGCAAGTAACGCTTCACCTGGATAATACTCTGATATAAAATCGGATATTTCCCCAGTAGAATAGTAGCGTTTACATATGAATTCTCCTGTATCTTTCTGTGATAACGTGATATATTTTGTTAAATCCTGCATAGCTAATATATAATCATTATCACCGGTAACCTTTGAATATTCCGCTAAAGCAATAACCGCAAGAGCATTACCACCTAATTTAATTTCATCATCATATACTATACAACTAACGTTATCATATGTCTTCTTAAATGACAAAAGATAATCTATTGCTCTCTCAGATGCAGACAACAACAACTTGTTCTTAGTAACATGGTACAACTGCAACATAGAATACACAGTTCCTGCATGACGAAGCATGTTGTATGAACTACTCTCCAAATCACTTAATGCATCATATTTATAAACGAAGCTACCGTCATCATTAGTTGCATTTATTAAATAATCTCCACCTAGTTTTGCAACATTTAAAAGATAATCAGATGAAAGCACATCAGGGATATTTGTATTAGTGATATTTCTTTGGCTTGATTGATTCATAACATAAAAACTAATTGACAAAAAGATACAAAATATTATAATTATACAAATCATGATAAGTATCTTTTTTCCCATATTATTCACAAACAGATTTATCTCATAACTATAAAAGTTACGTAAAAGATTTTAATTACTTTATAATATCGGATACACAAATATTTGTAAGATGTTCTTTTTCTTTTAAAGCATCTACCTTAAGAAATTGTTTACCAGATGCAAGTTTTAGATAATTACTATGAACTTTTTCAAGGAATGATAACCGTTCAAAAGGAATCAATTTATCTCTATTTTGAATACGACTAAGTGATTTTTCAGGATCAATTACAAAAATAAATGTTCTATCAGGTTGTGGGATACGATCCTTTGAAAGTTCTTTTAACCATTTTATTGGATTTTTTATTTTATCTTGAAGTTGCACACCTTGATATGCATATGTTGACTCAGCATATCGGTCACAGAGAACAATTTTACCAGTATCCAACCATTTTTGTATTTGTATTCCATGTTCAATCCGATCTGCAATAAAAGTAAAAGCAGTTATAAAAGGATCAGAATTTGTTTCTATACATTTTTGAACACATTTCCCAATCCATGAATTCGTTGGCTCATAGGTCAAAACAACATCATGTCCCATTGTTTTTAATTTTTCTAAGACAAGTTTTGAAATTGTAGATTTGCCCGATCCATCTATTCCTTCAAATGTGATAAAATGTTTCATTTATTTCCCTTCCTTTTTCATGTCTTTCTTCCATTTTGCTTTATAATAGCTGAGAGGATGATGAGCTTTTTTACATAAATCGTCAACTTTGTCAACTGGACAAATGCCATAAGTACGCATTTTATCACACCCAGGCGGTGTATATGATGTAGATGAAGTACTACCTGAAATGTGTTCTACTTGATATCTGGTTTTTTCCTCCTCGTAATCTGGTGCGCTGCTAAATAGTTTTAATATATCATTTACGTTAAGTTTAATTGAATTTAGAAAAGATACAAGTGCAAATCTCCCCATATGGGGAACGTTTTCTCCAGATTGTATTGCTACTAATATTTCTTTCATGCATGGTGGTAGTTTATCAATTGATAACTTTCCAATAGGTGCTGCTTCCATCTTCTTTCGATGCATCATAACTCTATTTTGAAATCTCTTAATGTCAGATGAAAATATTTTGTATATTATATTATTGCATTTTCTACTATCAAGCTCGTTATTTATACGGCTTCTTAATGCCTCTTGGATAAGTCTTGCTAGATCTTTTTGAGATATAGATATATAACCTTTATGAACACCGCGATTAATCATTTTCCACTCTTTATATCGAGTTGGAGCATAACGTAAATAATCAGTGAAATGTACACTGAGTCTATTTGTATCTTTGAAATGTTGAATACCTAAGTTGAATTCTTTAGATATTTTAAGTAGAAAAAAGGCTGGTTCTTTTATTAAATTCTTATAAGCATGAACAGCTTCACCAAGTGCATATCGTCTTTTAAAATAAGTATCATCGACACAAACTGCAATCATCCTAGCAATTGGATAAGAAAATAATTCTCTGATACAATCTGATTCAGTTGATAGACTACGATTTCCAACGTCTCTATATTTAAAAGCATTATCAAGTCTTTCCACTCCGATTACACGAGCACGCTCATATAATGGATCCTTAAGTAATTCTTCAACTGAAGGGGAATTTTCCTTTACATAGCCCTTGGAATCATTTAAGAATGGATATTTTGCTAATGTTAACAACTCTGTCATATTATGCTAAAATAATTTAACCTATTTTAATTAATGAACTTTACCCTCTCATATTAATATATTTTGTCAATTTGACATTTTGACACAAAGGATATTTATATTACTTCTAACAAAATAATATTATAGAAGGATGCGGCCTTGCAAGGAGGATTTGAAAATATGAGTGATGTCAAACAGGAATCATCTGATAATGATTTTAATTTTATAATATGGAAAGCAGAGTTGAACAAAGAATTACAATCCTTTTGGGAATCAATGATTGAATAATACAAAAGAGAGTGTATAAAGAAATTAGATATATTTCTTGATAGTTTAAATTAGAATCTCCAATTTTTTTTATTGAAATTTTAAGTAGTAGAACTTATATTATAGCTAAAAAGAAACAAGGGGCTCGTAGCTTAGTCTGGCGGAGCGTCTGGCTCATAACCAGATGGTCGCAGGTTCAAATCCTGCCGGGCCCACCTAATTTTCTCGGAGAGAAATTGTTAGATTGCCCCTTTTTTGGCCAACAATCTATTTTCTCAGGCTTTCCCCTCTTATTCATAGATCTAAGGGCCTGATTAAACAGATTACGTTTCCCAACTTGCCTCTTTATACTATCAGCGATGTGGACGTATTTTATTGTCGTAGATGGTTTTCTGTGTCCTAGCCTTCTCCGGACAATTTCCAGTTCTCCAGTATATTCATAGAGATATGTTGCACAGGTATGTCTCATTGTATAAAGTTTGAAATAAGATCCTGCTATTTTTTTACCAATGGGAGCTATGTGATCTCTGAGATATTTTCCAGTTATCCGTTCACCGTTTGGTTGTAAAAAAAGGGCATTTCCAGAATTTTTGTTTGCTACTTTCCATCTCCAGTTGTCTATGTAGTTTTTAGGTGTTTTAAAAACGGGAGACGAAAGAATGTTTTTGTTGAATGGTATTATTATCCTGTTTCTTCCACGTTTTTTGTCTTCGTGTATTCTGATGTATCCAGTTCTATCTTTGTTGATGGTAAGATCTTCAAGATTGAGGTTGCATATTTCACTGGGTGGCCTCATACCAAAATTGAATCCTAAAAAAACTATAGTTTGTAATAGAACGTTTTCGTATTTATCATTGCTATAATTGGCATGGTAAATTTCATTGACTGTTGAAGGAAATGGTATCTCTATGTTCTCTTCGTTTTCAACAACTGGTGGTATTTTTACTAGTTTTTTCCATTTCTCTGAATATTGGTTGTATGCTCGTAGGAACATTAGTATTGCTTTTTTCTCGTGTTTTATCGCGTTTGGTGTTGCTGGTGGGTTTTCGATTTCTAATCTGTAATCCACGTGTCTTAGGAAGCTTTCAGGTGTGAGGTTTCTGAAGTCTATGGGACATGGGTGTGCTTCTATAAATCTTGCGTATCGTAGGTGTTTTTCTATTGTGGAATCAGCTAGATATTGTCTGATCTTTGCATGAATTGCAAAGTCTATGAA
>JAUWIE010000009.1 GCA_030605515.1 Thermoplasmatota archaeon | reverse complement strand
ATCATCAAATACGGATGCTTCCCAAGCTGGTGTAAAATCAATGTCTACTTCTGAAAACGCTGGGATAAATATCATTGTATCAGTATTATAAACAAGTCCTTCGGATGAGTCATAGATATCACAGTTAACAGGGACATCCTGATCAACCATACCTGTGTTTTCAATTGTTGCACTAACTGTGATAACACCTGGTCTTTCAAGATTTGATGGATGATTTATTGATACAACACCTGCATCTTTTTCAGCAATCACTGTGACTGTTTTCATTGTCTGATCATTCATATCGTCCTCATCACCCGGTAGCATTGTTGTTACGATAATGTCATAAACACCTGGTGCTGCAGACCACATAGGTATAAAATCTACAGAGGTTGATAGGTTAGCCAGGAGAAGATCAATTGTTGTTTCAGCATAATAAACCTGTGTTGTATCCTTTTGGATTTCACAAGAAACTGGGATATTTGTTTGATCAAGGTTTCCAACGTTTTCAATAATTGCGGTAACTGTGTAATCTCCAGTTGATATACTTGCATCTGGAGATGTTATTCCAACAGCCTCTACATCGTTATCATAAACAATTGGATACCGGGCTATCGCTAGTGATGGATCTCCAAGGATATTATAGCATTCGAAATAATATTGGCTATCACCTCCACCCCCGTAATACTGGTATAAATAGTACATTCCCATATCTGTCATACCGCCAAGTGTTTCAAGGCCGTCCTCCCACCAAGCTTGAAATGTTTTTTTCTCAAGGATGTCATCTTCTGGCCAAAATGTATTAGCAGATGATCCCCAGAAAAGAATAGCTGCTTTATCTTCTGCTCGAACCCACGTTTCACCAAAACATTCACTTACTGTAAATTTACCAGTAACACATGCATGGCTGAAAACAAATGGATAAAGACCAGAATTATATAGATTATTTACATCTGATTGAGAAAACGGTGGTCCATCTGACCATGAAGTAGTACCACCATGACCAGAATACACTGCTAAAATTCGTCCTTCGTTTAATGCATCTCGTACTTGTTGTGTAGTTGCGTCATAGGTATATGTATATAGTTTATCACAAGTCCATTCATTTGGCTCAAGATAGTTATCGATTACATAGTTATGAGTCCCCTCTGAAACATAATAGTGATCGGTTGATGCCATAAAAACAGCTTTTGTTAAAAAATCATTACTAGGGTAATTCTTTTGCTCATAGAGAAGTGTTTTATCAACCATAACAGTAACATGAGATGGAGATGATGCTGGGAATCTGCCAATGTGAATATCTGGGAAATAATCACCATCTGTTATTGTAACATAATAAAGATCAGCTGCGGTATAACTATCATAACCAGTAAAGGTTTGAATCTGACCAGTGTCTCCTACGAGAAGAACATAAGCTGGTGGAACCTGCCAATTATCATAGGCATCCTCAATATAACCTTGTATATCTTCTTTAGATGATCCGCCAGGAACCTCAGATGTTTTTGTAACAGTTACATCAAAACCAATAAGCTCTTTCCAGTTAGAAAACGGGAGAATTTCATCATAATAATTATCATGAACAATTATCAAATAACCTTCTGAAGTCTTTGAGCTACTTGCTATTTCACCAAACATGCCATAATTGATAAATAATTTTTCAAAAAGCCTTTCAAATGAAGGCGTGGAATACCGCTGGATTTTTTCAGCTGTTTCAACTAGATCAGAATTAGGAAGCAAAATCTGAATATTACAATTCTTCATAAGTTTAATTTCACCATTTGCTGGATTATATTGAACTGGAGATAGCTCAACAAGAATAAAACGTCGGCTACGTATCTCACCTGTGTCAATAATTTGTGCAATAGGCTCAGGATATAAAACATTTGAATTATAGAAGTCCTCATCGATGATAAATTCAATATTTTCTGAAGCACCTGAAGTTTTTACAATAGATGGTTGCACTGGTATAATTCTTGAAGGAAGCCCAAGATCAGCAAGTGATTTTGAATCCCATGACGCATCAGTGAGTAATATTTCAGGATTTGCACCGTGTGGTATTTCAAATATTCTTGTAATCTTTGGTAATTTTGGTTGCCCAGCTATTGTGGAAAAACCTTCATCTTCTAATTCAATTGTTGCACATGGTTCATTTTCAAAAGTTTCAGTGCTAAACTTAAAAGATGGAACGGTTAATGAAAATTCAATTGTGTTTTTTTCATTTAATTGTGATTCGAAATTAACTTTTGTTTGGTTCATATGTGTTTTTATTTTTGCTGATGGAACGGAAATGCTTACTCCAATAAACAAAAATAATATTACTAGCGTTACAATTATTTTCTTCCCCTTTTTATATATCATAAATTATCTCCCTTATTTAACAGTCGTTAATACGATTTTTATATAGTTTACTACAATGAAATAGTTTTCCCATATTTAGATGTTAATCATAGACTAAAATTGGGAAAAAAATTAGTTTTTTCAATATTACACACAGTGAATAAATAGATAAATACCATATCTACATTTGTATACATTATTATCGTTAATAGTTATAAAATTAACATCTCTACTATATATCCCTGATGATGGAAAATTAGTTCCACAGTTTTGAATTTTAAAATTGGTGACTGTCACTAGATCACAGTTTATTCTAACGCAATGAGAATTCAATCCTCCATCAATTATTGTATTTTCATTATCTTCACCTATTAGTCCTATTGCTTTGTCAATTTCTACGTTTTCATAATATATTCCAGCTCGTACAAAAACAGTATCACCAGTATCTGCAGCATCTACGGCTTCCTGAATTGTTGGATAGTCATCTGGAACAATAATTGTTGAACTTTTTTCAATAGGATTTTTTAAATTTTCATTTACTTTATTTGAATTTATCTCTTTTTGCTGTTTAATATTTGTGTCAAATCCAGAGGCTATACTTACAGTTAATAAAAATATCATGGTTAGAATAACTAAATTTTTTACTAATGTATCTCTTATCATTTTTTCCCCCGTTTAATAATTTATAATCACCAGGAGAAATATCTAGATATAGACTTATATATTTTATTGGAAGATTTTAAAATAAATGTAATTTATACATTTAAACTCTTATTATTCGACAGGAGCAATTTCTGGTATTTTACAATTTATGCATTTGTCTTTGATTTCTTTCAATTTTAGATCAAGATAATACTCACTGGAAATTATAAAATCGTGTTTTAAAGTTCCGTTTTCAAACTCGCATTCCAGCTCAGATTTTATTTTTTCAAAAATTGCATCTGCTGTTTTATCAATTATTAAACTTATAAAATCACCTATATAAACATCAGGATTTTTCCCTTGAGCCTCATACCAACCAAGAGCCTCTTGTAAGATTTTATCCTTCATCACATCCCATCCTTCAATTAGTATATAATAAAAAAATGCTTTAAAAACCTATTCTAAACAGCATAAAGTTCTAGAATTTAAAAAATTACTATATAAAAAGATATATAAATAAATATACTCAAAGATAACTTTAAACATATACAAATATGTATAATGTAAAATAAGTAGCTTGAATTTCAAGAATAAGCTCTTTAAATTTCCTTATTACTAATTAGAACTATAAACTAGTAATTAAATCAGCAATTTTCTTTCTATTCTCATCTTCATCTGGAAGAGTAATTGACGCCTTCCATCTCATAGATCCATCAGGGAGATAGAAACCTCGTGAAATTGAAATGAATTCGCGTTCACCATCCTCACTTACAGCTTTTTTCTTTGCGACCTCAATAAAGTTGTTGCTTCCAAATTTCACTTGTTCTGCCTTTATTGTCTCAAATTCAACCATTTATTTTCTCTCCTTTATGTATGAAACTCCTTAACAGCTATCCCTTTAAAAAACCTATTCCTTATGAATTAAGTTTATAAACAGACAAAAAAAGCTGAAAAATAAAAATTTATTGAGATTTTACATCTACTTTCAAACTGCAGAGATCTCCTAGTGATGCTTCCAAAATATCACCTTCTGAAATTTCACCAATCCCCTCAGGTGTGCCTGTTAAAATTAGATCACCTTTTTCCAAGGTCATAATCTCAGATATAAATTCAATTATTCTCTCAATTGAATAAATCATATATTTAGTATTAGAACTCTGCTTGATCTCTTTATTAATCTTCAAAGATATATCAAGGTTGTTTGGATCCTTAATTTCCTTTTTATAAACAAGATTACTTATCGGTGCAAAAGTATCAAAGCCTTTTGCAATTGTCCATGGCCAACCATTCTTCTTTGCCTCTGATTGAATATCCCGAGCAGTAATATCAAGAGCAAGAAGATAACCTAATACATACTCTAAAGCATCTTTTTGTAACACATTCTTACATTTTTTACCAATAACAACACCTAGCTCAACTTCATGATGTAAATACTTTGACATCCTTGGAACAATTATTGATTCACCATTAAAAATAACAGAGCTACTGGGTTTAAGGAAAAGAAGTGGATTCTCAGTTATATTTGAATGCATCTCCTCAGCATGTTTTCTATAAGTCCTTGCAAGACAAATAATTTTTCCAATAGTAATATTACTTCTAGTATTATCCTTAAAAATGTAATTTGTCATAGGTTAAAAGAAACATATCTAATAATTTAAATTTTTACAAAAAGAGAGCTTAGAGGAAAATATGATTTATGTTTTTAATTATACCTAAAATTTCATTAACATATTATTGTTTACCGTGCTGGGGAGTATATGAATCTCATTCCAAATTCCACATTAAAAAATGCTATTCTCAAGGAGATGGGATTAGAAAATATTGAAGAGTTATTTTCAGATATTCCAAAAAAAATAAGAATTAATAATTTAGATTTACCTAAAGGATTAACTCAGCAGGATGCAGAACAACATCTAAGAAAAATTGCAAATAAAAACAAATCATTTAACAATTTACCAAGTTTTTTAGGAGGAGGAATCAAACCACATTACATACCATCAATAGTAAAATCAATTACATCTCGATCAGAGTTTTACACGGCATATACTCCCTATCAATCCGAGGCATCACAAGGTTTTCTTCAAGCAATGTTTGAATATCAGAGTATGATAGCAGAACTTACAGGTATGGATATTGCCAATGCTTCATTATATGATGGGGAAACAGCGTTAGGTGAAGCTGCATTGATGTGCTCTCGCATTAACAGGAGAAACAGTTTTATTATTCCTCAAAACATTTCTAGTGATAAAATTTCAATTTTAAAAAACTATACAAAAGGAGCAGATATAAAAATCAAAGAGATATCTTATGATAAAAAAACAGGGAAAATAGATATTGAAAAATTAAAAAAGAACATAGATAAAGATACATCAGGTGTATATATTGAGAATCCGAATTATTTCGGTATATTTGAAGATGATATTGAAAAGATTTCAAAAATAGTAAAAGAAGCCGGGTCTCTTCTTGTTGTCGGTATTGATCCAATCTCATTAGGAATTATAAAAAGCCCAGGAAGTTATAATGCAGATATTGTAATTGGTGAAGGTAGATCTCTTGGTAATCCCATTGACTTTGGTGGCTCTACTCTTGGTATTTTTGCATGTAAAAAAATGTTTCTAAGGCAACTTCCTGGCCGTGTTATCGGAATAACAAAAGATAAAGACAATAAACGAGCTTTTTGTATGGCTCTTCAGACTCGTGAGCAGCATATACGCCGTGGTAAAGCTACAAGTAATATCTGTACAAATGAAGGCTTATGTGCTCTTGCCACTCTAGTTTATCTTTCATGGCTCGGTAGCAATGGTCTTGAGGAATTAAGCAAAATTAATTTCGAAAAAGGCCAGAAACTAGCAAAAAAAATTGAGTCAATTGAAGGTTTTAAAAAGGTTTTTACAGGTGTTCATTTCAATGAGTTTGTAATCAAATGTCCAACTAATGCTAGCATAATTAATAATGAGATGTTACATCATGGTGTTCAGGGTGGCCTGATATTAGATCAATTGCATCCTGAACTTATGAATTGCATGTTATTTGGTATTTCAGAGATACATAGTGATGAAGATATCGAAAAACTAGTTACTTGTTTAAAGGAGGCATCTCATGTATAGATCTGCTGTTTTCAATGAACCATTAATAAAAGAACTTGGAACATCTGTAAAGAGAGATGATAAAAAAATTAAATCTTTAGACATTCTACCAGATTCTCTTAGAAGAAAAGAAAAACTTAATCTTCCAAATATTGATGAAACTCAGATTGTTCGTCATTTCCTAAGACTCAGTCAAATGAATTATGGGATTGATACAGGTGTTTACCCGCTTGGTTCTTGTACAATGAAATACAACCCAAAAATCTGTGAGGAAATAGCAAGATGGGATAATTTTTCAAATATTCACCCATGTCAAGATGTTTCAACTTGCCAAGGAAATCTTCAAATAATATTTGAGCTTGAAAGAATGCTATGTGAATTGACGGGTATGGATTATTTCTCCTTGCAGCCAGCTGCAGGTGCACAAGGTGAATTTCTAGGTATGCTTCTTACAAGAGCGTATTATGAGAATAAAAATGATAAAAAGAGAAATGAAGTGATATTACCAGATACTGCTCATGGTACAAATCCCTCAAGTGTTACGATGGCAGGATACAAACTAATAGAGATACCTTCGACAAAAGATGGAACAGTAGACTTGAATATTCTAGAAAAAATTCTATCAGAAAAAACCGCATGTTTTATGCTCACAAATCCTAATACACTAGGCATTTTTGAATCCGATATTCTTGAAATATCAAAACTTGTCCATGATGCCGGTGCTCTTTTATATTATGATGGAGCAAACATGAATGCAATAATGGGTAAAGCACGCCCAGGTGATATGGGTTTTGATATTGTACATCTTAATTTACATAAAACCTTTGCAACACCTCATGGAGGCGGAGGTCCAGGTAGCGGTCCTGTTGGTGTAAAAACCAAGCTTGAAAAATTTTTGCCAGTACCAAGAATTGGTAAAACAAAAAAAGGTTTCATAATTGATTATGATGCTCCAGATTCAATTGGTAAAATAAAATCGTTTTATGGGAATTTCTCTGTTATTTTAAAAGCCTATATTTACATTTTATTGATGGGTGGAAATGGTTTAAAGGAATCATCTGAGATCGCTGTTTTAAACTCTAATTATATGAAAAAGAAACTTTTAGACTCAGGAAAATATGATATGCCATTTAAAGAACTAAGAAAACATGAGTTTGTATTAAGCTGTGAAAAACTAAAGCAAAAAAAAGAGATTAGAGCTTTTGATATTGCAAAACGACTATTAGACTATGGGTTTCATCCACCAACAATTTATTTCCCATTAATTGTAAAAGAAGCATTAATGATCGAACCTACTGAATCCGAATCAAAAGAAGATCTAGATAGATACATAAATGCATTAATAAAAATCGCAGATGAAAAACCAGAAATAATTAAAAACGCACCAAACAACACATCTGTAAAATGTGTAGATGAAGTAGGTGCTACAAAAAACCCGGTTCTGACTTGGAATATGATCTAAAAAGTGTTTTTACTCGTTTTTTCCAATTAGAGATAATAGTGTACCGGCTACTCCTGACAAAATCAATACAATTGTTATCGAATAACTTCCAATATCAAACCATACTCCATATCGGCTACCCCAGTATAAATAAAAAGTTATTCCTGCTATTAAAGCCAATAAGGAAATAATTGTAAATACGCTAAAGTTTTTTACATTAATATTTAACAGGTTTGCTTTCATTTTTCATTCCACCATATTCTAAGGTGATGGGAGCACTGGGATTTGAACCCAGATCGGCGGGTCTCTTCTTAGGTCATCGCTCCAGTTATTCATCATTTATCAGATGACCCTTTTTTAATCATTCCCTAACTGGAGCCCACAATGATGCCGGGTTACACTATGCTCCCGTCATCACTACTTTCGTCTACTTCTTTTTTCACGTCGCATTCGTTTCTTTCGCCATTTCCATCGCATCTTTCCGCGTTTTTTCCAAACTCGTGAACTGCGTTTCATTTTATTTTTCCTCAGGTTATCAATAGCTTGCCCTAGATTAGCTAGCTATATTTAATGGTTTAGGAAGATAAGCAAAGAGAAGAATTAATTAAATAACTATCGATTATAGTAATTATTTTTATTTATCCATCCAAGTATATTTACATCTTGAACAATACCAACCCATAGAAACCCATCGTTGTTTACCATATTTTGGATTAATATGCCTATAAAGTCTTACTAAACCCAGGGTACACTTAGGGCATTTACCCTTATAATCATCCTTATATTTTTCATCTCCCATTTTATAAATAAGTGTATCAGATGCAACCTTATACGTATATGAACATTTAGTGCAAAGCCAAGCAATTGGAATCCATTTTCTTTTACCATCAATACTCTTATTCTGATAAAGTTTTACAGCTTTTGAACTACATTCAGGGCATTTCTTCCTCATTTATCACCACCCGCTGATAATTCAGATTAATACTATTAATGTATGTTTAATTCTTAATACCTACCATCATTTGATGAATATATGGAATTTTTATCATAAATTTACTGCCTTTCCCAACTTTACTTTCAACCCAGATATCACCATTATGTTTCTTAATAATCTCCTTACAAATAAATAAGCCAAGACCAGTACCTTCATTTTTTCGATCATCACCAGTATATGCCTGGTAAAACTTTGAAAACACCTTTTTAAACTCACCTTTAGATATTCCTACTCCAGTATCCTCTACAGAAATCAAGATATTATCATCTTGCCTCTCTGCTTCAATTTTTATTGACCCATTATCAGTAAATTTAATTGCGTTAACAAATAGATTTTTAAAAACTTGTGACAATCGATATCTATCACCCATAATATTTGGTAAATCTCTAGGAATATTAGCAATAAATTTCAAGTTCTTATTCGTAATAGCTGGTTTCATATCCTCAATAACCTCATCAAGTATCTCAACGCTACTTAATTTTTCAATATCAAATTTCATTGTATCAGTGTCAAGTCTTGAAACATCAAGAATATCATTTACAAGCTTTAATAACCGTTCAGAATTCCTAAGGCTAATTTTTGCCCAACCTTTAACCTTCTTACTTGCACCTTTATCCTGAATTATCAAATCAAGATAACCTTTGATTGGAGTAACAGGAGATTTAAGCTCATGAGCTGCAATGTTCATAAACTCTGTTTTAAGACGTTCAGATTTCTTAAGTTCATCCTCAACTCTCCGCCTCTCAGTTATATCACGAACTGTACAAACCATCCCAACAAACTTATCCTTTTTCTTAAGCGGTGCAAGATTAACTTCAATTGGAATATAATTATCTTTACTTTTTACAAGCTCCAATTCCACATTTTCAATTTTTTCATTCTTCTTTCTTGCTTCAATAAAAATCTGCTGGAAAAAGTATACAGAATCATCCAGAAGATAATCCCTGAAAAGAGTTGCTAAAATCTGACTTTTTCGTCTTCCACACATTTTCTCAAAAGAAGGATTCACATAAGTCAATCGACCAAGAGAATCAATAGTCAAAACACCATCAGCAGACGTCTCAGCAAGCACACGATACCTCTCCTCAAGTTTAACTAATTCATCCCATGCTCTCTGACGCTGAGTAACATCTCTACCCTTAACAAGGATACCTTTTATCTCATCCTCATCAATTATAAAATCAGTTGAAAATAAAAATCGATATTGTTCACCAGTAACTGTAGTAATACCACTTTCATAATCATTTATCTTTTTTTCAGGGTCAAACTCACCAAATAAATTAAAGCAACTCTTCGCTTGATCTGGAAAGTTAATCCCTTCAATATCATAATAAAGCGTTCCAATAACAGCATCTTTTCTAATATTTAATAATTTAAGAGCCATTTCATTTACATCAACAATCGCTCCACGCATATTAAGATAAAGTAATAAATCACTTGATGCATCAAAAATATCCTGGAATTTTTTCTCAGATTTCCTAATTTCATTATCTGCCTTTTTCAAATCACTAATATCACGTGATATACCCATTGTTCCAACGATTTTCCCATCTTTATCATATCTAGGAGTTTTAGTAGCAGATATCCAATGTCCCTTGCCATCCTTATCAATGATTTTTTCAATTTTATTTACAATTGATTTACCACTTTTTATTATATTCATATCATCTTCATAGATTAATTCAGCAGTATTATCAGGTAAAAAATCAAAATCAGTCTTTCCAATCATTTCCTCAGGATCAACATCTGAATGTTTTGCCTTAGCTTTATTCACCTTAATAAATCTACTTTTATCATCCTTAAAATAAATAGAATCAGGAATATTATCAAGAAGTGACTGTAACAAATCACGCTCATTTGCCAAATCTATTTCTATCTTTTTACGCTCACTGATATCTTTAATAACCCCAATCGAACCAATTATTTTACCGTTGTGATCCTTTAAAACACTAAGCGAAACATCAACATCAATTAATTCATTATTTTTTTTGATAATTTTAGTCTCTAAACGATGTTGCATTCCTTTCTGCCTTACATTTTCAGATCTGATTTTTTTCCATTCATTTGATGGATAAAGTGTTTTCACAGATTTTTGATACAAATCATCCTTATCCATTCCGAGTAGAAACTCAGCATATTTATTCCAAGAAATTATCTTCTCGTTTTCATCGGTAAGTGTTATAGCAACCGCTGAATTCTCAAATATTGTCTTATATCTCTCTTCAGATTCGATTAATTTTCTCTCTGTAACCTTATATTCTGTTATGTCTTTAATGATAGCAATTGAACCTACAGTTTTTCCTTCTTTTCCTCTTAAAACACATAAGGAAATTTCAACATCAATAGGTTCTTGATCTTTTCGAATCATCTTTGTCTCAATTTTATGTTCCATCCCTTTTTGTCGAATATTTTCAGATCGGATTTTCTTCCATTCATCTGGAGGATAAAGCATACTTACATGTTTTAAGAATAAATCTTCTTCACTCATATTGAAAAGTTTTTCGGCATACTTGTTCCATGAGACGATACGTTCTTTTTCATCAGCTAAAGTTATTGCCACAGCATAATTTTCAAAAATTTTCTGATATTTTTCTTCAATACTTCCAAGCGCATATTCATCTAATATTTCAGAATAATCCTCAATAATCTGTTTTGATTCTTCTGGTATTTCATCATAAATTTCTTCTGTTTCCTTTATTTTCTCATACTCACTAATAGGCTGATTAAAAAGTATTCCTTGTAACTCTTCCGCTCT
>JAUWIE010000051.1 GCA_030605515.1 Thermoplasmatota archaeon | reverse complement strand
TTCATCAACCACGTCACTGATGAAGGCAGCAAGATGACCCTCAGGAAGCCAATTCTGAATGTTCAACGGGAGAAGCATTGTTTGATGTTGATTATAAAAACGGTATTTTTTACCCATCCATTTTCCACCAAGAAAATGAATGAGTTTTCTCCTGATATACCTACCGATTTTCTTAAGGTATTTTAACTAATAATTCTGGTAATAATTCTCGGACAAGCTCCTAACAGGTTTTATTTTTTTATCAGTACAATTTAAGCCGCATATTGAAAGTATTAGTAATAAATATTTCCATTTTTTATCAATCTATTAATTCAAAATAATTAGTTCCATCAAGAAAAGTGTTCTATACTAATAATTCATCAATCTTTGACTTTAGAGTTACTGTGTCATCTGGCCATCCTTCTTGCATCTCGAAATAAATTGCTCCTTCATGTGAATAATATATTGTTCCATTTTGACTGAAAATATAGAGTGTTGGTATACTACCATTAAGAATATATTTTTCCCAAATACTACTATCATCCATACCAAAAATCCAATTTAATTCAATGTTTAATTGCTCCTTATACGCATCTAAAAAATTATTTACAAGGTAAACTGTCTCACGTTGATCAATATCAATAGATAATATCTCTAATTCATCTCTATCATAATTATCGTATGTTTTTTTTAACTCTAACATTTGGATTTGACATGGAGTACACCATGTTGCCCACATATCAAGAACTACAACCTTACCCCTATAATCGCTTAAATGTTTTTTTTCACCATCAAGAGTGGTAAAAACAAAGTCCTCACTTCCATCATTGTTGTTATTGTTATCATCTCCTGATTTAATACAACCTGAAAAAATAGATAAAAGTAAAATAAGAAAAATAAATAATGAAATTTTATATCTACGTATAATTTTTTATCACCATTTTAAGATTATTTTATTGTTTTATTAAACTATTGGTACTGATTTAGCTTCTGAATTAAAGCTTCTTTTGGAAGTGCACCAATGAGCTTATCCACAAGCTCTCCATTTTTAAAGATAAGCATAGTAGGAATACTCATTATCTGATATTTCATAGAGGTTGCCTGATTTTCATCAACATTAAGCTTAGCGAAAGCAATTTTCCCTTGCATCTCTTTAGCAAGCTCCTCAAGCATTGGACCAACCATTCTACAAGGACCGCACCATGGAGCCCAACAGTCAACAACAACTGTAGTATATTTTTTAACAGTTACATCAAGATCAGCATCATTAATATTAATTGGTTTATCAGGCCAGTTTTGACTCATACTATTACCTTCTTTTCTAAAATATCGTTTTTCTAATTCTTCTAATTTTTTCTTTCTTATTTCTTCAAGATCGTCCATATTTATGTTTACAGGCAATAAATTGACGTTAATAAAGATTTATGTTGACATTAAAAAATTTCTATCAGGTCATGATAAATAAGGAAAAAAATACCAGATTGAGTAATTATTCTTGATATTCCACTGCTAGATTAATTTGTTTATAATCAACAATTGGTAAAATATCAAATCCGTTGACATCCCCGGGTAAAAACCCTACAATAAAGATATTCATTGTTAGATTCTCTCCATCTGATAATGTTGAATTGTCGATCTCATAATTCATTGTAATATTTACATAATTATCTCTTTGTCGATTAAGTAATCCTGGAATTACAGTAGCTGGAACAATTGAAATAACTGGAAAAAATCTTCTGAAAAGCCCGGTTATTGGTAATATCGGTGACAATGTAATATCAGCGAATTTTCTTGAAATGATTACTCCGACAATAATAGATCTTTGAACAAGGAAAATATTTCTTCCACAATTATCAGTAATATTAAGGCTTATCATCAATGTATCATTGACCATATATCTTCCAGTTGCATTTGTTGAATTATCATCTTTAACATAAGAAACATCTAAAGAAATGCTTTGATTTTCAGAGAGGTTCATCTTTGGTTTTACTATACCTAAATATTCCGTGGTTTCAACTTCGATATTCCCCTCCAGTACTCCTTCTCCAGATATCGAAACTGCTGATATACTTATTAGCATTATAGTTATCATTATGGTTGATATTTTAATTTTTTTCATATAAACCCCCTTCTACGAAGTTATCAATAATATATTTATTATTTAACAGTATATATATTTTCCTATACTTTAACCTTTTTATGTAAAAAAAATAACCATGAATTTTAACTATTAAAACGGTTTCATTAAAAGATTTAAAACATAATAAAAATTCACTCTACCTAAAAAAGAGATTAAGAGGAGAATTTAAAGATTTTAGGTGAGTGGGACATCTTTTCGTAAATCCTCTTTGAGCGTTTTACCTGTTTGTTCCTCCCATTTTTTAATTGGAACGGAATGTTTCTCTCGTATTTTATCACCATAACCAAGACCGTTATATGAGCAAAATGGAACTATTCCCTCAAGAGTTGTATAATGTATCACGCAGCGTTGCAGACGATCAATATTAAGATTCCATGCATCTTGGAACCACATAGACCCAAGGAATAAGCTCTTATAATGAAATCCTCTAAGCGAATCATAGCTTCCACCAATCGCTGCATCTTTTAATATTTTAACTAAATCAAATCCTTTTGGAGCTTTTTCAGAGTCGACAAATTTGTTAAGATTTTGTAGGAATGCGGATGCAACACGTATTTTTTTCAGTGGTCCTTTTTTCTTACTTTGTTTCTTAACGAATTCCAGTAATCCTTCAACATCAATAAAACGTGTAACCGGCAATGGCTTTCCATCTTCAAAGAAAACATAGGTTGCACCACCACAACCGGGATGAGCGGTGAACTCCACTTGAGTTTCTCCTTTAAGCATCTCAATTAATTTTGAAATAGGAAATACAAATGGAACTGGGTAAAAATCATCTCGGGATATTTGACCGTTGAATTCTTTTTCAATTTCTTCCATCATCTGAACATAGTCAACCCGTTGAAGATTACGTTTTTCATCTTTTATTTTTGTTACTCTACCGCAGAATGAAATTGGTTGAAAGTTAACCCCGCGGATAATATCCATGTTGTCTAAGGCATAACGAACGATTTTACCAGTTTCATGGAGGTTTTTACCTCCGATTAATACTGGTACTAAAACAATTTTTAAATTTACTTTTCTCAGGTTTTCAACTGCTTTTTTACATTGATCGATCCATGGGTTTGTTTTCTTTGTCACACCGTCAAAACTCATATAGATCGTGTTCACTTTTTCATCTTTAAGACGCTTGCAATACTCAACGCTATCAGCAAGTTTTAATCCATTAGTGTTAACCTGAATATGTGTAAAACCAACATCTTTTGCTATTCTTATGATATCAAAGAGATCATCTCTAACTGTAGGTTCTCCACCAGTTATCTGAATGGCTTTTGACCCCATTGGTCGTTCATTTCTAGCTTGAATCATTAACTCCTTAATCTGTTCAAGGGTTGGCTCATAGACTCTACCTGATACACCAGCGTTCATAAAACAGTAGCTACAGCGTAAGTTACATCTATTAGTAATTAAAAGATTTGTAAGGACACTCTGGGATTTATGCTCTGAATAAAGCTCTGGTTCATTGAATATACTTGTTTTAACATCTGGAGAAGCTGTACCGGTTACTTCATACTTCATCCATTTCTTATAAATATCTGCATCACTAAAGAATATATCTTTAAAAGAGCCATGTTTAGCACATTCCTTTATTATCCATACTTTGCCATCATCCTCAATAATTGAAGCATCGATTTTTTGTACTTTTCCCTCCTGGTAACATGCAGGGCATACTGATTCGATTTTATTTAGTTCTTTCATTGTTCTTACAACCCCCAAGTGGCATAATAGGGCTTATACATCTTATTCTTTAAATTATTAACTATATTTTTAGTACGAAATTATTTATTGTCTTGTTATATATTTAAACTATCATGTGTTTAGCAATCCCAGGAAAAATCATCGAGATCAAAAAGGATAAGGAACGTGCAACAGTAGACTATGGTGATGGTACGAAACGTGTTGCAAATATCACTCTTGTTGACGTAAAGACTGGTGACTATATCCTTGTTCATGCCGGTTTTGCCATTCAGATTCTTGACGAAAAAGAAGCAAAAGAAACACTTGATCTTTTTAGGGAGATGCTTTCTTATGAGGAGGATTCTTAGTGTTTTATCTTAAAGATAAACAATTAGCTAAAGAAATTGTCTCAAAGATTAAGGAATTTGATGTAAATCTAAAATTTATGCATGTTTGCGGAACGCATCAGGATACCCTTGTTAAACATGGTCTTGATGTATTACTTAAAGAGTGTGGTGTTGAAATAGGGCAAGGACCTGGCTGCCCGGTATGTGTTACAACACCTAAAGAAATTGAGGAAATGCTGCTTCTTGCAAAAAAAGGAAAGACAGTTACCTCTTTTGGCGATATGATCAATGTTCCAGGTGAAACTCAGTCACTTCAGAGTATGCGGACTGAGGGTTATGATGTACGAACTGTTTATGGCGTTGAAGACGCTGTTTCTATTGCTGAAAAAAACAAGGATCTTGATGTTGTATTTATGGCAGTTGGTTTTGAAACAACTGCACCTTCAACTGCTGCTGTTCTTTTGAAAAACCCTCCTGAGAATTTTTCTATACTTTGTTGTCATCGTACTGTTCCTTTTGCATTAAAAGCACTTCTTGATATGGGTGAGGTTAAGCTTGATGGTTTGATTGAACCTGGACATGTTTCTACTATAATTGGAACTCGTCCTTATGAGTTTATTTCTCGTGATTATCATGTTCCGCAAGTTATAGCTGGTTTTGAACCTCTTGATTTGTTGATGAGCGTATGGATGCTTGTAAAGCAAATTCAACATGGAAAAGCAATAGTTGAGAATGAATATATTCGTGCAGTTCATCCTGATGGTAATGTAAAAGCAAAAAAGGCGATCGATAAGGTTTTTGAATCTGGTGATATTAAATGGCGTGGTTTTCCTATTATTCCTAAAACTGGTCTCATACTTCGTAGTAAGTTTGATGTGTATGATGCTCGGAAAAAATTTGAGGATGATTTAAAGGAGCTTGAAGGAAAGGAGTTAAAGGAACCCGAGGGTTGTAAGTGTGGTGAGCTGCTACGAGGGCTTTTATCACCTAAGGAGTGCCCTTTATTTGGGAATAAATGCAAACCGGATTCTCCTATTGGGCCATGTATGGTTAGTATAGAAGGAAGCTGCAATATAGAATATCGATATACAAGAAAACCCTTCGGGCAAATTTAAAAAATCCAAAATCATGGAATTTCATACTTTTTATATGATAAAAAAACTATCGGTGTTTTGGCCTAGATGCCCAGATGGTTCAACACTAGATATAAATGTCGGTGATTTCCCACTTGGATATGCTAAGAAATAATGAAGGTTGGAAACTATTAGTAATCTCTATAAATTACCATGGGGGATTACAGCAATCTGGATCTGGTGCTGGTCCACCACCATATAAGTATGCGATTATGTATGTTAGATCTCCAATATTAACAACATCATCGTTGTTTAAATCTCCAAGACATAATGGACTTGGTGCTAGCCCATCGCCATATAGGTATGCGATTATGTATGTTAGATCTCCGATGTTTACAATATCGTCATTGTTTAGATCACCGCATAAGTATGGCATCCATGGTGCAGATAATGGGCATTTATCCTGGTTACTTCCACCTGAGATGTTATAAGGTAAATCAATAATTCCATCACTGTTGTTATCATATGCCCCCTCAACCGGCTCATCAAAATCAGACCAATAATTACCACCAGATGAACAATCATCATCCCAGATATTTGAACCACTATCATAGGCCTGATAAACTGTGTTGTCTACAAAGTTATTATGATATATATTGTTATCATGATGAGATGAATAGGCATAGATGCCATAATCATTAAATGAAATGTCGCATTCTTTGATAGTATTATATGAACTATGGATACTTATACCATAATCATTGTTTGATATATCACATCCTTTGATTGTGTTGTTTGAACCATAAGTGCATATCCCATAATCATTGCTGGATATGATACACCCTGAAACAGTATTATATGATGCATAAAAAATGATTCCCCATCCGTTATTTGACATATCACTATTTGTGATTACATTACTTTCTGAATTGACATCGATGTATATCCCTCTATAAACATTTGAGTAAATAGTACAATTTATAACATTATTACTGGAGGAATGATCAATATCAATACCCTCTGAATTATATTGAATATCACAATTTGTTATAATGTTATTTTCTGAATTGGAGAATAAAACAATACCACTTCTTGGGTTGAATATATCACCATTTGAAAATACATTGCAGTATGAAATTGTATTTCCTGAAGAAGAAATAAGGCGGATTCCATCTCCATAGTTCATATATATCTCACAGTCCATAATTGTATTATTTGACGATAGGATGTTAATGCCTGCATTATTAGTACTAGATCCACTGTTCACCACAGTAAATCCGCTAATATTCACCTGATCAACAGTGATACTAACAACATCGTTGATTCCACCACCATCTAGAGCTGTACCTGTTTTATCTTCACCGACTAAATTGACTACCTTGTTTATAACTATATTTTCATAATAAATTCCATTAAGAACGTGCACTGTTCCACCTATTATTACTGCAGTTATTCCCTCTTGAATATTATTAAACGCATCATATCCCCAAGTATGACCATCATTATAACCACCATCATAATAATCATCATCGACCCATACTTCAACAGCTTCATTTTTTTCACAATTAACGATTATTCTTCCTTCTTTTTTTATAGAATTTTCTATGCAACTCCCACTAATAGCAGAGATAACACTTGCTCCAAATAACAAAGCTATTGTCACTATTGCTATCCGTTCTTTAAATAATCTTTTTTGCATTTTTTATTATCCTCCTGGAAATAAGCCTAATATCTAGATACAGTAACCAAATTTAAATATTTTGCAATAATAATATTAATGAAGCATATGTCACAAAAAATAAGTAAGAGGGTAAAAGTCTCTATTGATCACAGCAATTATCCACAATTGGTGGTCCTCCTTGGAACATGTAATCAACAAGGTACACCAGGTCAGCAATGTCAGGTCCAGTGCCATCTCCATTCACATCTGCTATACATGGATCGTGGATAGGCGGTGGTCTCCTCCTAGGAACATATATAATCCACTAGATACACAAGGTCAGCTATATCAGGCCCTGTTCCGTCACCATTGACGTCGCCACATTCTGGCCTAAAGATAGTTAATATTCCATCGTAAATCTCGGGGTAATGTAATTGAGAATATTCATTTGCATAAGCACATTCTACTGGTGGATCTCCTCCAAATATTCCAAGATCCAATATGCATTCACCTGATTCTGCATCTTCTGCTATTTGTAAAACTATTTTTGCAAGAGGTCCTGAATTTGGAGGTTGGTAATCTCCAGGGAAGTAAGCAACTAAAATTGAGAGTACACCTGGAGTTGGTATAATATAATGACGGACATATGCATCCTCAGCGCAAGTAGTTGCCCATTGAACATCTACAATTTCAATTATATCTGGATTATAGTGTAACCCAATATGATAGGCAGATATGATAAAAGACCATGAGCCATGAACAGGAATATCATACGTTTCACCAGGATGAACCGTCATATTATCAATCCACATAGAACAATCACTTGAATCCATAAATTGAGGATTAGCAACTAATACCCTGTCAATTCTTTTTTCAATTGGAACTTGTGAAGAAAAACCATGATTACTACTCAGCCCTATAAATAAAATAAATACAAGAAATATTAATCCTGTTTTCATAAAACTATTTTTTAACATCATATTCACTTCTTTTACCCACAACAATCATTTACTACAGGTGGTCCTCCTTGAAACATGTATTCAACAAGGTACACTAGGTCTGCTATATCAGGTCCGTTTCCATCTCCGTTCACATCTGCTACACAAGGATCGGGGATAGGTGGTGGTCCACCTTGGAACATAAAATCTACTAGATATACAAGGTCAGCTATGTCAGGACCATTGCTATTGCCATCAATATCACCACAGCCAGGATAAACGAATAGAGTTCCATCGAATAATTCTGGAAAAAATACATTTGATCCTTCATCTGCATATATACAATCAAAATGAAGAATGCCTCCTAGATTACTAAGGTCTAGAATGGTTTCACCTGGTTGGATTTGTTCAGAAATATTAACATCCAAAAATACCAAAATACCAGATCCAGCAGATTTATAGCTTCCCGGCATCCAAGCAACACCAATTAAAAGTACATCAGGGTATGGAAAAATCCAATCTTGTACAAACGCATCATGACCTATAGTAGTGGCCCAACGGACATCTATGATTTCAACTATACTATTATTAAATTGTAAACAAACTTGATAAGCTGATATTGTAAAAAACCATTCACCATAAATAGGAATGGTATATGTTTCACCCGGTGTAACTGTCATATTCTCGATCCACATAGAACAATCAATTGAATCCATAAATTGAGGATTAGCCACTAATACCCTGTCGATTCTTTTTTCAATTGGAACTTGCGAAGAAAAACCATGAATACTACTCAATCCTATAAAAACAAACAATACTATAACCATAACTCCAACTTTTGGTAGGATTTCTTTACCCAATTCCAAATACCCCCAGCATATCTTTACAGTTTACTCATATTCGTATTATTATTTAAATGTATTTGATAAAACATCCCCTTACTATTGGTTTTATGTTGCAAAAAACATCAATAATATCTAACTTGAACTTTCGCCTAGCTCCAACTGCCCTTTTTTCTTTCTTCTCTTCCAAGCCTTTTGTTCCCATATTCTGAATGCTTACTCTCAATTTCTGCGTAGAGATCGTTATATTCATCAGCAGTAAGTCCAGTAAATCTCCTAAACATTTTTAATTTCTTAGATAATTTTTCATAGTTCAACATTGTGGCATCTCATCCAGTTTTAAGGAATGTATCCCAGAGAACATTTATGGTTTTTCTGTATCAAAAACTCTTATTACGCAAAAGGTCAATTATTTATTCTACGATTAAATCCTTAGAATATATGTCAGCATCGGCAAGTAAAAACTCATTTCCCATAGATAAACAGTTAGATGGACAGACATCATTACACTGAGAGCAAAATGTGCAACGTGCAAGGTAAATCTTGATTTTCTTCTCTTTTTCCTTAAACTCGATAGCACCTGATGGACATACCCTGAGACATAATTTGCATCCCGTGCATTTCTCCTTGTCATACTGGATTTTTCCACGGAAACCTTCAGGGGTCTCCACTGCTGGTATAATCTTTGCTTTACCAGCTCCAACATCCTCAAAAAACTTGGTTGTCGACGGTGGAATGTATTTCGCTGGGAACTTGTTTGTCCAGGGTTTTTTAAACATCTGTGCAAAAACCTTCGGAAGCATTGAAAACCTCATTTCATCAACCTCCTAGTTTTTTCAACACTTAACCTATGAAGTTCCTCTTTATTTAACTCATAGTTATTATTACCATCAATAACTGCTACACGATTTGTACAGGATATACATGGATCAGTTGAAGCAGCGACTATTGGAATATCAGCGATTTGCTCACCTTTAAGCATTGGTATCCAAGGAAGAATGTTATTATAAGTTGGAGCTCGGACTTTCCAGGTATATGGATGCTCGCTTTCACCATTAAATTTCACATAATGGATAACTTCCCCACGTGGAGCTTCAGCTCTTCCTACACCTTCACCATTTGTTTTTTTAATAGTTGCTAGAATCTTAAGAATCTTTGGCTCAGACACAAGATCACCAGAAGGCATTTGATCAATTGCTTTTTCAATCAACTCAACAGACTGCTTAATCTCAAGTAATCGAACAATGATTCTATCATAAACATCACCATTTACCTGACCTGTAAGTAAGTCAGGAGTAATATGTTTAATATCAAGATCACCATAAGCAGCATATGATTGATCCACTCGAACATCTTTTTTAACACCTGATGCCCTTGTTGTAGGACCAACTGCACAAAGTTTTAATGCATCCTCATATCTTAAAATACCACACCCCTGGCTTCTCAACTGGAAGGTTTTATCATCTAAAAAGATATGGCGAAGTTTATCAAAATTGTCTTTAAGATAATTCAAAGTTTCAAATATTTTAGGATGATGATCTTTTGTAATATCTCTTCTTACACCTCCAATTGTTAGAATTGCTTTTGTAATCCGGTTACCCGTTAAATACTCAGTGAGATCAAGCACTTTCTCCCGCATCTGCCACGTTAAAAACAATACAGTATCAAACCCGATCTCATGAGCCGCTACACCCGCCCACAAAATATGAGAACAAATCCTCTCAAGCTCACACTGTATAACTCTAAGATACTCAGCACGCTCAGGAACCTCAATATCAACAGCATTCTCAACAGCACGAATAAAAGCCATTGGGTGAGAAATTGAGCAAATCCCACAAATACGTTCTGCAAGATATATGATTTGAATCGAATTTCTTCTCATGCCCGTCCATTCAATTGCTCTATGTACATGCCCCAGGCTAACATCAACATCAACAATTCTCTCACCATCAATTTCAAATTCAAACATCACAGGTTCTTTCAATGCAGGGTGGATAGGGCCAATTGGAAGCTGATAGGTTGTCTTTGATGTTGTCTTCTCCTTCATTTTTTCACCTCGTGTAGATTTCTAATCATTTTTTCCATTCCTTTTTCATCTTTTCTCCAAGGATAAACACCTTTCGGAAAATCATCTGGAAGGAACAATCTTCTATTATCAGGTATACCTTCGATCTTAATGCCAAGCATTTCTTGTTTCTCACGCTCAGTAATTAATGCACCAGGGATATAGTCACATATTGTTTCAATAGTAGGATTTGATTTAGGTAGGTCAACTGAGATGTTCAAAGATATCTCGCCTAATCGCGTACCATAATAAAGTGAAAAATGATATATCAATTCAATTGTTTTACCAAGATCATTACCTGAAACAACAGCGAGATGTGGAAACTGAAGATCACAAAGATGTTTAATAACATCTTTAAAAACACTTTTATCAACCTTCATCCAGATATTTACAAACTCGTTTTTCTTAGACCCTGCAGTCCTTTTTTTTATTTCAACTTTCTTAATATTCGTTTTGAATTTATCCTTGAAATATTTTGAAATCCCATTTGCATCTAGTTGTTTATTCTCAGTCATTTTTTCGCCTCCAAAGTTTCAAGTTTAACCCATGCTTTCGCCACACCCATAATAATTGCTTCAGGACGTGGCGGACAACCAATCACATGAACATCCACAGGTAAAACATTACTAACTGGACCTACAAGATTATATGATTCATAAAAAACATCACCTGTGTTACCACAATTACCAACACAAATAACAGCCTTAGGATCAGGCATCTGCTCATAAACACGCTTAACTTTATCCTCCATTTGTTTTGTCACAGGACCGGTAATCAATAATACATCTGCATGACGTGGTGTTCCAACAAGTTTAATGCCGAAGCGTTCTAAATCATATCTTGGACATAGCGCTGCAATTATTTCAATATCACACCCGTTACAAGAACCAGAATTACAATGATACACCCACAATGCTTTCTTAAATGACTTTGAAAGTCCTTTTGCCATAAAATCAATACCTCTGTGTTAATTAATATAATTATACTTGTGGTAATCCTGTAGAGTATTTAAAAATTTGCGGCTATGAAAAATTAACAGATTCTTGGCACTGGATCTCCTAGAGGCTTGTGAAGAATTCGTTTTCCACCTATTGTTGTATCAAGGACAACACCTTTAACAGAACTAGTTGCCTCCCCAATAATTGCTGCGTTTTTGCCTAGAGGATGTTTTCTGAGAATCTTGAGAACTTCTTCTGCTTTTTCTTCTACAACTCCAAGGACAACCTTGCCTTCATTACCGATTTCAAGAGCATCAATGCCAAGCATATCACATGCAGATCTTACTCCAACGGGTATAGGAATTTCTTCTTCTTCAATAATAAGTCCTATCTTTGATTTCTCACTTAACTCATTTACTGTATTAGCAAGTCCACCACGTGTCGGATCCTTTGCAGATACCACACCACCAATACCAAGTGATCTCTCCATCAAACTATTTATTGGCGCGACATCTGATTTTATCGCTGTTTCAAATCCATAACCCTCCCTGAAAGAAAGTAATGCTATGCCATGTTCACTGATGTTACCTGAAAGAATGATTTTATCACCCTTTACTAGATTAGAGTCAAGAAGCCACCTATTCTTAAAACTTCTATATTCTTTAACAACAGAAATATTATCCTCTAAAAGCTGAGTTCTTTTTCCAATCCCACTTGTATTAATCATAAATTCCTGTATTGCGCCTTTTTCAACAACTTTTGTATCCCCAGTCACAATTGGAACACCTGCAATTTTTGCATATTTACTCATACTTTTAACAATATGCTCAAATGTTTCTACAGATAATCCCTCTTCAATAATAAATCCTGCAGAAAGAGCCAAGGGTTTTGCACCAAGCACTGACACATCGTTAACTGTGCCACAAACAGAAATTGAACCTAAATCCCCTCCTGGAAAAATAAGTGGTTGAACTGTATGTGAATCAGTTGAAAAAACAATGTCATCAACAACTGCTGCATCATCAAGCATCGATAAAGGGACTTCATTTTTTTGATCTTTTCCAAAATATTTTAAAATTTTTTCTTTGATAAGCTCGTCCATGAGCGCTCCACCAGCTCCTTGAGCTAGTTTAATTTTATCGGACACAACAACTCCCAGACCAAACAATTCTTTTAGAAATATGCGATACATAAGTTTTATTTATAGTATGTGTTTGATTATGTATCGCAGTTGGTTCCATTACATTTCACAAACTGTTTTTTAATCTCAACAATAACCCAAGGAATTTTACTGGCTTTTGTCGCCCACAAAACAAAGAATCTTATAGGACCATGGATTTCCCATAGATTAAACAGAGTAATACCTCAAATACTTGGTGTGAAACTCTTCTAGTACTCTTTATATCTATTGACACCACAGTTTTATGGTTTTCAGAGAAGCTTATGATACAGCCATCTGGTGTTTATATTAATTCAAAGAATTTTAACCCATCTATTAGAAACATCAAAGCAAAAATTAACAACACTATTCCAAGAAGTCTAATCATATAAACATAAGCATTACTCCTTAAAAAAGAACGGGAATGTTCTACGATGATTGCTACCAGAATTTTTGAACCAACCAAGAATACATAGAAACCCAGTGTAAATAATATCGCTGAAAAAAGGCTGATACCCAATGCTTTTAACACAGTTGGTGCACCTACAGCAAACCAAAAAACATATGGGTGGGGATTTAGAAAATTAGCAATAACTCCCTTTTTAAGTGACTGTGGTTTTACATCCTGAATATTGAGTTCTATTCTCTTTGCAGAGATACTCTCGTATGCTAGATATCCAATAAATATTGCACCAAGTATTGAAATCGAGCCTAAAATCGGATTGAAATCAGACAATTTCGATAGAAGTAACAAGGTTATCAAAACGATAGGTAAATCAGTAATAACTGGAGCAATTGCAACTTTCATTCCTTCCTTTTTGTCATGTTTTAATGTTTCAGAAATAACTAATGTCAATAAAGGCCCAGGCGATATTCCTAATGTTAAACCAAAAACGATTCCAGAAGTTAAAAAAGTAAACTCATCAATCATAGACAAGGGTTAAAACTCAAGCAACATATAATTGTATTGAATATGTAATGGTCATCATGAGATGATATGACATTGATAATTATGCGATTGGATAGGTATTTATTAATCTTTTAGGAATGTTTCTGTGATGTACAGGCTAGCAGCTGCGTCAAAACATTCCTCAACACTTCCACCACTGAATGGGAATTCCTCTTCGGTATCATACCAGTTATCACTGTATTTGTATATCTGAAAATCCCAAGATTCTTCGTCACCTGTATCTTATCCTGCATAATTTCGACGGTCTGTGCATACTATTTTTGAGTTGCAAGCGAAGAATTTTTTCTAATTGCTCTGCTTTTTCGTTATCCCGTATTTCTTTCTTAAAATCTGCTATCTCCCATTGAAATTCTTTATCAGTAAGACCTTTAACCCAATCTATGTATAAAAATCGCCCTTTGAATTTTGCAGTTACATCTCTTAAACCATGCTTACCCACATAGTTCTCCTAAACATGTTTATTAAGTCTCTCCAAAGTTCTCAGTCTTTTTTTCATCTGTAACTGCTGTGCTTCCCATATAAACCCCCTATTTGTTTTTTTCAACACTATACCAAAGTCGTTTCCCTTTTACAAAGCCATCTTTACCCTTTTTCTTAATTGCTTTTAAATTCTTAATATTGGCATCCCCATGAACTGGCCGTAGAAAATCCAGTTTTTCACAGATCTCAAATTCTTCACATACCCAACAACCTTCAAGGTCTTTTTTCTGACAACATTTCCTAATTTTACAAAATGGTGAACCACCACCTGCCTTGCAACCTTTCTTACAGCGGAATTTTACCATTGCACCAAGTACTTTATAGCATTCATCATAATTCTTGAAATCCTTACCAAAAGAATATGTAGATATAAATTCTGCAAACTTATCGTATTTAGATTCCCTAAGTTCTTTTCTCAAATCCCGAGCAAGATCAGGTATCTTCCCTTGAAACCCATGACAATCCCCGCAATAAAGACCGCAATATGCAATCAAATTTTCATCCTCAATATTATTAGCCAATTTTTCACCTGTAATTCCGTAACGATTGGTTCTTTATTAGATTAGCAGTTTGAATTTTTTATAAAACTGCTTAATTTTATAGTGGATGGTATAAGTATTCCACTACCGAGCCCATCCAATAAATCCAACAGATGGATTTTAACACCATTTTTTTAATGATAGTCGAATCTTTTCAAATTTAAATAACAGATTTTTTTTAGATGATCATGACATCCACAAACTGGTAGCAAGGAGCAACCAGGATGGGATGCCATGAACATAGAACAGATTTGTCAATGGATTATTAGTATTTTGAAGTTTCGCA
>JAUWIE010000056.1 GCA_030605515.1 Thermoplasmatota archaeon | reverse complement strand
GGGGAGATTGTAAGTGTGGCATTATTATTTGAAAAATAATAATTATAACTAATGTTATTTGCTTGATTTATGTTAAGTTTTTCATCTTTTATTTCAAAAGTTCCTAAACTGTGAATATCATCCTTTTGTACAAAACATGTTCCATTTGAGTAAAAAACGAATGTCCATACATCATCTGATGATAGCCATTCGCCTACAATTTTCTCCTCATCATATATCGAATGAACATTGCTATTATTGTTATTTGAAGAGGAACCTCCATTATCATCTTTTTTATCTTCATTTGTACATCCACATAGTCCGACTGTTAATATCAAAGAAATTGCTATCGCAATCAATAATTGTTTTTTCATGTTTATTACCTGCAGCCAAAATACTGTTCTCCTATAAAAACCTATTTTTAAGAAAAAAACCATATCGAAACTAATAAAACACAGCTTTTTATTAAAGGATTGTAAGGGTGTCAACACTATGACTAAAATTGATATAAGTGACATGCTTACATCTTACGATAAAAAAAATCTTACTATAGCAACGGTTTGTTCTCATTCAAGTCTTCAGATTTTTAATGGTGCTAAGAAAGAAGGATTTAAAACATTAGGTATTTCTGTTGGTGAACAAAAAAAAATTTATGATGCTTTTCCACTTGGAAGTCCTGATGAGCATTTCATTGTTGATAAATATACTGATATAGCAAAATATGCAGAAGAGTTAAGGGAGAAAAATGTTATTGTAATACCCCATGGTTCATTTGTTGAATATCTTGGCGCTGATAATTTTTTAAAGATGGATCTCCCATCTTTTGGCAATAAAAAAGTTCTCATATGGGAATCAGATCGTAAAAAAGAAAAACAATGGTTAGAACGTGCTGGTCTTACGATGCCTCAGCAGATTAAAGATCCTAAGGATATAGATCGACCGGTTATTGTTAAATATCATGGTGCAAAAGGTGGTAAAGACTTTTTTGTTGCAAAGACTTATAAAGAGTTCACAAAAAGAATCATAAAAAATAAACGTTATATTATACAAGAGTTTGTACTGGGCACTCGCTATTACCTTCATTATTTCTACTCGCCCATCCAAAATAACGCCTATAAACTAAGTAAAGGCAGTCTACAGCTCTTATCAATGGATAGACGGGATGAAACCACCATTGATGAAGTTCAAAGGCTTGGTTCAATTGCTGAACTTGAGGAGCTTGGTATACATCCAACATTTGTTGTAACGGGAAATATTCCAATTGTTATGAGGGAGTCTCTGCTTCCTAAGGTTTTTAAAATGGGTGAAGCAGTTGTAGAAAAATCCATTGAGTTATTTGGCGGTATAATCGGATCGTTTTGTTTAGAAACAGTGGTAACAGAAGATCTTGATTTTAAGGTCTTTGAAATATCAGCTAGGATTGTAGCTGGTACTAATCCATATATTTCAGGTTCACCATATTCTGAGTTTATTCAACCAGATCTGTCAACAGGTCGACGAATCGCTCAGGAAATAAAATATGCTGCGAAAAATAAACTTTTAGAAGAAATAATTACTTAGGCAAGTAAATTTGAGTTTTTAACTATATTACGTTACTTACTTAGAGTAACTATTATGGCTATTTGTGCCCACATGCGGTTTTCTGCTTCATCAAAAATAACTGATTGCTTTCCATGGGCAACTTCTTTTGTTACCTCATAATCATAGTATGCTGGTAAACAATGCATAAATATTGCATCAGATTTTGCCGGTTTCATAATGTTTTTATCAGTTGTATATCCTTGGAATTCCTTGATTCGTTTTTCTTTTTCTTTTTCATCACCCATTGAAACCCATGTATCTGTAGCTATCACATCAGCATCCTTAGTAGAATTTTTTACAATATCTGTAATTTCAACTTTTATACCAAATTTCTTTGCTTCTTTTACATAATATTCATCAGGCCAATACTTCTTTGGTGAAACAATTCGAATGTTCATCCCTGCAATTCCACAACCAAGTAGATATGAATGAGCCATGTTGTTTTTTCCATCACCAAGGTACACAAAATTAAGTCCTTTCAGGTTGCTTTTATGTTCTTTTATTGTCATTAGATCAGTAATAACCTGACACGGATGTTCTTTATCATCAAGTCCACTAATAACTGGTACAGTCGCATGTTTTGCTAGCTCTTTCATAGCCTTATTGCTTTTAGCGCGGTACATGATAATATCAACATATCGTGATAGCACAAGGGCGGTATCCTCTATGGTTTCTCCTCTACCTAGTTGTATATCATTTGTACTGAGAAATATTGCATGACCTCCAAGTTTTGTCATTCCCACTTCAAAAGACACTCTTGTACGTGTACTTGATTTTTCAAATATCATACCAAGAGTTTTTCCTTTTAATAGCTCAATAGCTTCTCCTTTTTTTGATTCCTTTTTAAGTTTTATTCCTAGATCAATTATTCGTTCAAGATCGTCTTTTACATCAAGCATTGAGATAAGATTACGTTTCATTAAAAAGGGGGAATAGTATTTCCTTCTTTAAACATGTCGCTGTGGGAAAATCTATATCCATATTACTTATTTTGGATTTGGTTAGATGGGAGTTAACATTGGAAGCTTATTCAAAAAAGAAATAGTGACATTTGATGATTTACATGATAGAATAATTGCTATTGATGCTTATAATGTTCTTCATCAGTTTCTAGCAAGCATAAGACAGAGGGATGGTACACCTTTAAAAGATTCAAATGGTAATATCACATCTCATCTCTCAGGGCTTTTTCATAGAACTGCAAACCTTGTTGAAGCAAGGATAAAACCCATTTACGCTTTTGATGGAAAACCTCATCCATTAAAGGCAAAAACAATTCAACAACGTAGGGAAAGAAAAGAAAAAGCTGAAAAGGAATGGAAAGAAGCACTGGA
>JAUWIE010000131.1 GCA_030605515.1 Thermoplasmatota archaeon | reverse complement strand
GTTTTTTTAATGTTTTTGTATTTTGAAAAACAATCTTTTTCATTTTATGTGTTGTTTAAAATTCAAAATGATATTTTTACATTTTGACAGATTGCCAGGTTTTGTAAATAATTTTCAAATAAAGCTTATATATAGATGAGTGACAAAGTATAACTTTAAGTTAAGGTGATAAGTATGAAAAAAAGAAGTAAGATATTTGGATTGAGATATTTGGAAAGAATAAAACCAGATGAGACACGTAGCGGAGGGTTTGTTTTACCTATTTGTGGTATCAAGAAAACAAGAAGAGTAAGTACAACATATGTTTGGGATCCTCCTAGACAAGATGTATATTGGGATGATGATATAGTAGGTACAGTAGACGATCCCGTCGGTGCCTAAAAAGAGATATATACAGAACCTGTATTACTGCTTAAAATAAAAAAAAGGGGTGTTATTTCCCTTTATTACTTTTTATAGATTATAGTACACAAATTAGTATAATATTTGCTTTTAATAATAATCGAGTTGGTTAAACGTTACTACCCGATTCTACTGGAGAATTTTTTAATTCATCTTAAACTTCGACACGGGAAGATATTGAATGATTGGAATGATAATTTACATCATCTTATAAAGAATCAAGGAAAATAGCATTTTATATTTGTTGGTTTCAGATTTAAGAAAATTATAAAATGTTGATGTTCCATTATGAATATAAAACAATGGATGGGATTCAATATGAAAAATATTCTTATTATAGATGACAAGGAGAATGGTAATGATACTTCTGCGGATTTTGTTGGAAAACACATCGAAGATTTAGGGGGTAACTGTGTTTACCTTAGGCTGCATGATCTGGCAAATAAAAAATCCTGTCTGTCTGTCTCGTATGATGAAGGCGTCCAGCATATAATCTTCAAGAATGATGTTGTAAACGTTGATTTAACTAAAGAGATTCAGAGCGTCTTTTTCTGGCGCCCTAGACTCCCCAAAGAAATAATAGATAAAATAGAGGGAAAAGATAAGTTATTTTACCGCGCAGAATGGGGAAATTTTATGAGAGGGATTTACCTGAGTTTAAAGGATTGCTTTTGGATGAATCCATATCCTCAGAATGTAATTTATGAAGAAAAAGTTTATCAGCTTAAAATTGCCCAAGAAATTGGATTTCGTATTCCGCAATCGTTTATAACGACATCAATAGAGGAAGCATCACAGTATTTGGCACCAATTAAAGAAGATGTGGTGTACAAACCTTTTTCGCAGAATTTTTGGGAGAAAAAAAAGGAAGGCGGGAAGATAGATGTATATGGGCTCTATACAACGGTCATTAAAAAAGAAGACCTAAACGATTCAGAACATGAGTTTCCAACACCGAACATTTTCCAAGTATATGTTCCTAAAAAAATAGAACTACGTATCACCTGTGTCGGAAAAGCAGTGATGGCCTGTGAGATTCAGTCTCAAAAAAGTGAAATTGCTAAACATGATTGGCGTCATTATGATCTTGATAATACACCTCATTTAAAACATAAACTACCAAAGGACATCGAGAATTTATGTTTGAAATATTTACGAAATCTTAATTTAACTTATGGTTGTATCGATATGATTGTTACACCTGATGATGAGTATATTTTTTTAGAGTTAAACCCCAATGGTCAGTTTGGTTGGATTGAGGAGCTTACTGGTTTTCCAATTACTGAAAATATTGCCCGTATGCTTATTAAAGGCAGTATTGATTATGAGATTAAAGGATGGGATGACTGATAAGCGTTAAAAAATATTTACTACATTTAAAATCATTACTTATTAAGCGGTATCCTTGTGTACTTCAGAGTGATGAAAATGATTGCGGCTCTGCGGCTTTTTGTTCTATTGCAAGATATTATGGTTATGTTATGAGTCTTGAGCAGGCCAAAGAGCTTGTTCAAGTTTATCAACTTGGTCAGTCTGTTTGGAATCTTAAGGATGCTGCTGAAGAAATTGGAATAGAGGGAAGACCCGCTGAAGCAATATATCCTGCACTAAAAAAGGTTAAATGGCCGTTTATTGCTCATTATGGAGGGGAACTAGCGCATTTTGTAATTGTCTATGAAGTCTATGATGATTATCTTGTTATTTGTGATCCTGCTAAAGGGCTTGAAGTTCTCTCAAGAGATGAATTTGAAAAAAAATGGAGTGGATATCTTGTTGAATTTGAACCAACTGATAAATTTAAAAAAGAAGTAATATGCACTGCTCCAAGAATGGTTTTTTTCAGGCTTATAGCGGAACATAAAGGTTTGATTATTTCGATTTTTACCCTGTCAATAATCATTTCAATATTGGGTCTTGCATCATCATATTATGTAAAAGAAATTATTGATAGAATTTTACCAGGTAATGAACTTGGAACACTTGCGTTTTTCGGCTGGATATTAATACTTGTTTATGCTATTCATCTCACACTTGGAGCGATAAGGGGAGTGTTTCAAGCAATTATCACTAGGAGTGTTCTTAAAGGAAATATAATGAGGTATTTGGAATATGTTGCATATCTACCTATGAGGTTTCATGAGACTCGTTCAATTGGTAATTTGTTTAATAGGTTAAACGATATCCAAAGGATACAAGCAGCGGTTGGTCAGAGTCTGATCTCACTTTTTTCAGATATTGTTTTTATGGCAGTTGCTTTGATTGTTATGTCCTTTTACAGTGTATCTTTAATGATTCTAGTTCTTCTATTTATCCCGGTTTTACTACTACTTACTGTTGTTTTTAGTATTCCAATTCGTAGATTACAAAGAATGATTATGATCCGCCAGGGTGAGATGGGTGGAAAATTTATAGATGTATTTAGAGGAATACAAGAGATTAAGATTTTTTCTTCTGAGGAATATTTAATCGGTCGGATTAAGGAAAAAGCCCATGATTTTATTAAAACTAATTATAATCTTAGCATAATAGCTACTATCTCAAGTGGATTGAGTGGATTTATTCTATCACTTCTAACTGTTTCTGTTTTATGGTATGGAGCAACACTTGTCATCGAAAATGCAATAACTCTTGGTAGTATGATGTTGTTTTTCAGCCTTGTTGCATATGTAATCTCTCCTGTTCAGCGTTTCCCTGGTGTATTATTTTTAATTTTAGATGCGCTTGTTGCTATTGAACGTGTTCAGGGTATACAAGATGTTCCACAAGAAAAAGAAGTATTCACAGGTAATAAGGAACTAACCGATGTTAAAGGTAAGGTTGAATTTAAAAATGTAACATTTGGATATCAGAAAGATACACCTGTTTTAAAAGATATTAGTTTCAAGATTAACCCTGGGGAGATTTGTGCCTTTGTTGGTGAGACTGGTGTTGGTAAAAGTACGTTGATCAAGCTTCTCTGTGGTTTTTATCACATTGAGCAAGGAGAGATTCTTGTTGATGATATTCCGTTTCATGAAATATCTCTTGAATCCTTAAGAGCAAATATCAGTCTCGTACCACAGCGATCACATCTTTTTAAGGAGAGTTTGTATCGCAATATCACTATGAGTAAGGATGTTTCTGTTGAAGAAATAGATGATATTGCGAGAAGAATTAAGGCATTTGGTTTCATTGATGAACTACCTCAGAAATTTTACGCTCCTGTTTTTTCAGGTGGTAGTAATTTTTCCGAGGGGCAAATTCAGCGTATTTCAATTCTGAGAGCTCTTGTTAATAAGCGGCCTATTTTGATTCTTGATGAGGCGACAAGTAACCTTGATAGTGTTACTGAGAAGATGATTCTTAGTGTTTTAAGACGTGAGCGGAAGGGGAAAACATCTGTTATTGTTGGTCATAGACTTAGTACTATAGCACTTGCAGATAAAATTATTGTTCTTGAAAAAGGTCGTATTGTTGAGTCGGGAACGTTTGCTGAATTACTTAAAGCTCAAGGTCCTTTTTACTCTCTATTTCAGGCGCAATTAGAAGCAGATAAGAATATATAAAATTCAAATTATTAAGCATTAATAGGAAAAATCTTTTCCGGATTTGATTTGAATTCGAGTCAGCTTTTTTTTCATTTTGACATTATGTCATTATTGTTCAAAAATACTCAAATAAGGTATTTATATATATATGAAATAGAAAAGTATAACATGGTGATATTAAAATGAAAAAGAAAATATTTGGATTGAAATATCTGGAAAAAGGCAAGAAAGTAATATCTGGCGGAGATGTTGGACCATATTCACAAGCTGTTATTAAAGATGGTAAATCGTTAAGAGGCGGTATCTTAATTGATGGATCTAAACTTACTGTACCCATGAAATTACATAATACTCCATTGTAAAAAAATATATTATTACCAAGGATGTGAATAATTATGAGAAAGAAAATATTTGGTTTGAAATATCTAAAAAAAATTAATAGTAACTCGCATTCAGGCAGCGACTGTGGTTGTAAAGATTATTGTGTTCAAATAGAAAAAACCCATGATGGTACATCATGTGGTGGCGTTGATATAATATGTGCATAATGAGATCCTTATGGTAGCTTCATTGGTATTATAACAAAAATTGATATTTAAGATAATATAAGGTAACATTAAGGAACCTGCATAGACTTTTCACAAAGATATTGTTAATATTAAATATTTAAATCTATTAGAGATATTCATTTAAATATTTGATATAATATTTTATTTGTTTATTTTTTAAAAATTTCCAAGTGGTCTTTTAATTCTTTATGAACATTCCCAAAAATCATAAATTCTACTATTTGTTATATTACTATTGTAAGGTTGATGTTAATGAAAGATAAAATCTTGATTATAGGGGATAAATCATTAGGGACACTTCCAGCATCTTCAGATGTTATCTCAGATCGTATCACTGAAAAGGGTGGTACTTGTATTCATCTTGCACTTGATGATCTTGTACAAAAAAAATGTTCTCTTTCTGGTATATATGACTCTAGAGAATTCAAAATACTTTATAAGAAAAATGATGAAATTATTAATTTATGTGAAGAAGTTAAAAGTGTTCTTTTTTGGCGACCAGCTCTACCATCTTATATTGAAGATGAAATGGAGGGCAGTGATCTGGAGTTTTACAAAGCTGAATGGAAAAATTTTATGAAGGGTATATATCTGAATTTAAAGGATTGTTTCTGGATGAATCCTTATCCCGAAAACTTGACTTATCAAGATAAAGTATATCAGCTTCGATTAGCTCAAGAAATTGGTTTTAATATCCCACAAACATTCATAACGACTTCTTTGAACGAAGCTAATACATTTTTTAACCAAACAGATAATGAGATAATATATAAGACATTTTGGAAGACATTTTGGGATGAGGAGAATAAAAAGGGTGATACTGAAGTCTACGCAATTCATACAAGTATAGTAGATAAAAAGGATTTAGATGACTCAAAAATTAAATTTGCAACTCCTAATCTTCTCCAAACTTATATCCCTAAAAAAGTTGAACTTCGTATTACATGTGTTGGTAAAGCTGTGATGGCTTGTGAGATTCAGTCTCAAGAAAGTGAGGTTTCAAAGGTTGATTGGCATGATTTTGATATTAAAAACACGCCTCATCTAAAACATAAATTACCAAGAAAAATTGAATTGCTTTGCCTTAAAATGCTAGATAAATTAGGGTTGACATATGGATGTTTTGATATGATTATAACACCAGAAAATGAGTATATTTTTATTGAGTTGAACCCAAATGGTCAATATGGCTGGATAGAACGCTTGACGATGCTTCCTATTACTGAAAATATTGCAAAAATGCTTCTTAAAGGAAGTATTGATTATGACATGACAAGATGGTAATACAATTTTCAAGATAACACTTGCTTAGAGATGAAAAACTATTGCTATAAATTGCTATTTAGCCTCAATTTAACAAAATTATCGGTAAATTTGAATATTGGTTATTATATATAATATTAAAAATATAAGAGGGAACACAATGAAAAAGAACAATGACAAGGTTTTTGGTTTAAAATATCTAAAAAGAATGGAGAATAAAACAAATTTTGTTGGTACCGGCTCAACTACTGATGTTCAAATAGAGAAAACCCATAATGTAGGTAGTATTAGCGGTGGTATCGATATAATTTGTGCATAAAATATTGTTTTGATATTACTAGAATTATTATAATTTTCTTATTATTATCAAGAATAAAAATAGATTGTTTTAAGTTCAGTATTTATTTTTAATTATTATATTTTGTAAATTTTTTTCAAATAAAGTATATATACTCATTAAAGACAAAGAAGTCTAAAGTGATCATGAATGAAGAAAAAAATTAGTAAAGTATTTGGGCTGAGATATATAAAAAAAACAGAAATAAAAAGAAATATAGTTGGAAACAAAGATACTGAAGGGGATGTAGTTCTAATAGAAAAAACCTGTATGCCTATAGGTAGTGTAAATAGTCTTAACGGTGGAATCGATATTATAGTAGAGTAAAATACACCTAAAGCAGAAATAATGTAACTTCCCATTAGAAAGAATCTAATATAATTGATCTTGTTTTTTCTTAATGATTATTAAAAAAGCAATGAGTATAAAAAATCCTATAAAGAAATAATCAAACATTGATAGAATACTTATATTGTTACTATTTTTATAGTTTTCACCTCTAGAAGTAATTGAATTCCCCCTTAGATACATATCACAATGTCTATAGCAATTTTTCAGCTTTTTAAAACCTAATTCATACATATCTTGTTTTAGGAGCTTTTTACCAAGTCGATACTCTTCTTCCGGAATTGAAATATTTTTTCCAATAGAATTTATCATATCTATCCGCATTTTGCAAATACCTAGTGAGAGATCTAGAATATGCTCCATGCTATCTTTCGTCTCTGACATTTTCTTAAGATCAATAATTGCGTTTTTCATATTCTCCAATGAACAAGAATAGTTATACTCCCATATGTCCTCAATTATGTTTATTAATTTTTGATTATGTTTCTCATCTGAAAGTTTTTTCCATATTTGTCCAGTTTCATATGCTTGTTGTTGCATACCTTTATCACTTACGGTTAAAAAAGAAGAGACCTCAACATCACTATGTTGTATCAATTCTTGGGTAATTTGTTCAATACGTTTTACTTCATAAATAAAAACATCTTCAATATTATTAATCATAGTTATTAAATTGTTATGTCCATATTGATTCAAAAGATCAAGTGATAAATCTGCTGCTTCCCCAGACACATATGGATCATAAATGTTATTATCTATAATATGAAAAGGTACATAAATTGATGAACAGGCATGATTTGCTGCAAACCATCCACCACTCAATGTTTCATAGTTCTCATGTGGAATCTTATATATCGCTACTGCTTCATATTCAAATATATCTTCACACATAGGTCTAAGACCATCCAAATCATCGCTATCTAGTCTTGACCAATTTATCATATCCTTAACTGTGATATATCCATATTTTTCTTGTATAATTTCCATCATTTTATCTTCCCAGGCTTTAAACTTGTAACATAATTTTATCTTGGCTTTGTTACCTTCGATATCTAAAAGTTCAACACTGTAATCACCAACTGTTTCTCGTTCACCAAGCTCAATTTTTACTTTATTGCCCATTAATCTAAGTGTTCGATCAAACTTTAGAAATGGAACCTGTTGTGCAACAACATAGTCCTTATTGATATCAACAATTTTAACACCAAATAAGGAATTCAATCGTAATGTTCTTCCTTTTCTAACATATTGTTCTTTAGTTATATCAAATGAAGAAGCAATTGGTAAACATCTATGAACCTGAGTCCTCCACAGCTCTTTTGGGTAGTTTGACATGACTAATATATCATTGATTTCTTTAACATTATAACGATATGCATCTGCTTCAATGACATATGCTTTTTTAGGGCCTACAATAAACAAATTCTCAGATACGCCTGTTGCATGAAGATCGTCTACAATATCTTTTGTCATAAGCATCACTGCTTCATCTTCATTATTTGCATTTTCACAAGCATAACGAATCCAATCAAAATCATCCCATGCGTTTTTTGTTGGATTCTTCCAATTAGACCTTGTATCTGCATCTCCAAACGCAAGGCCTACATCGCTAAGAGCCATCCCGGGTTTTACGATATTTGGAATAGTATCCCCTAGTGTTGCAACACCAATATACTTATGTTTAGTTTGCAGACTCATTTGTTTACCAGTCCATGGATAATGATATGTATACTTGTATTCCTCTGGAACAATACATAATACTTGCAGGCCAAGTCGACTAGGATCACGGACCTTTAACAAAAGATTATAATCACCTTCAGTAGCATCATCTACAACTACTATATCCTTACATCCTTTAACCGAATAAGGAAAAATAATAACCGTACATATACATATTGTAAAAATAATTGTAAATATCTTGTATTTATTCATACAACTAATCATATAGTATAATTGTAAAAATATAAAAAGATTATTAATAAAATAGTCTTGGGTTTATTATTTCTCTGTTTTTTTAGGTTTTTTTGCGGTTGTAGCTTTTTTTGTCTTTGTTTTAGTTGCTGTTTTTTTCGTTGTCTTTTTAACAGTTTTTTTTGCTTTTGAAGCTATTTTTTTAACGGGTTCTTTTTTCTTAGGTTTTTTATCTAACTTTGGCTTTGCTTGTTTTTCTTCTTTTTGTTCTTCTTCTTTTGGTTTTTCTTCTTCTTTTTCTTTCTTCTCTTCCTCTTTTGGCTCAGCTTCCTCTGTTTCTTTTTTCTCTTTAGGTTTTTTATCTTCAATTATAATTGAAGGGGGAGAGAGAACCTCAGTCTTATGTATCTCCACTCTTTTAACAGGATAAAGCTTTCTACAATTTTTATAAATATCACTACCAGTTTTACCATCAAGAATATTTTTAACAAACTCAGATAGCGTACAAACTTTTGCTTGATCACTAATTGTTTTTCTCATAGCGTCTCGAACTATTTTCCTCTGAGAATTCTGCACACGCTTATCAGTTGTTGAAAAAGGTTTAACCCTAATGGTTGCTCCATCACGTGTGGAAACATCATATACACCATCAATCTTTGATCTTCTCCTACGTATCATTCTCCTAAGATAATCTGATGTAAGTGTGTGACCAACAAATTGAGTATAAGCTTTTGACTCCTCAACTTTATTAATTTTAAAAAAAAGTTTAATATGAGACTTCCTGAAATCATTTGTTAAATCCTGAAG